>JAEZNV010000090.1 GCA_023441725.1 Actinomycetes bacterium
GAAGAGATCAGCGCCTGGGTCATGTCCGAGGAGGCCATGGCTGCCGACACGCTGCCGACCGGCGCCGGTGTGGGTCACATCATCAAGATGAAGGACGCCCGCAAGGCATATGTCGATCATGCCATCAGCACGCTCGACGGCCTTAAGCTCGACGGCCTGGTTGTTGCCGTCGACTGCGGTCACGGTGCTTCCTGCCAGACCACGCCCGCCGCGCTGCAGCGCCTGGGCGCCACGGTCCATGCCATCAACACCGATTACTGCGGCACTGACATTAACGTTGAGTGTGGCTCCACGCACCTTGAGCCCCTGCGCGAGCTCGTGCTGCGCACCCACGCCGATATCGGCCTTGCCCACGACGGCGACGCCGATCGCGTGCTGTTCGTGGACAGCGAGGGCAACGAGATCGATGGTGACTACATCCTGGCTATCTGCGGCTCCGACCTTGCTGCTCGCGGCAAGCTCGCCAACTCCGAGATCGTCTCGACCGTCATGTGCAACCTGGGCTTCTCCATCGCCATGAAGGAGCAGGGCTTTGAGATGGTCCAGACCGCCGTGGGCGACCGCTACGTTTTGGAGCGCATGCTCGAGGACGGTGCCGTTATCGGTGGCGAGCAGTCCGGCCACATCATCTTCCTGGAGCACAACACCACCGGCGACGGTCTGGTGACGGCTCTGCAGCTGCTGGCCGTGCTCAAGCGCACCGGCCGCACCCTTACCGACCTTGCTGGCATCATGAAGAAGTACCCGCAGGTGCTCGTCAACGTGCATTCGGACAACAAGGCCGGCCTGGACGATTGCCAGCCCATTTGGGACGCCGTCGCTGCCGCCGAGAAGGAGCTTAACGGTCGCGGCCGCATCTTGGTGCGCCCGAGCGGTACCGAGCCGCTGGTTCGCGTTATGGCCGAGGCGGAGACGCATGAGCTGACCCAGCGCGTTGTTGACGATATCGTCGAGGTTGTCAAGCGCGAACTTCCCTAATGGCCAAAAACGGGTGCCAAGTGGTAAACTGACAAGGTTATTTTGATTGATTGGTATGTCCGAGGGGGAGCATGTTCACTAAAGTCCTAAGGTCTTTTGGTATGCGTGGTCGAGTCCTTACGCTGGATGCTCCCATCTCGGGCGATGTCATTCCGTTGTCCGAGGTCAATGACCAGACGTTTGCCACCGGCCTTTTGGGCCAGGGCGTGGCGATTCAGCCTACCGGCACGCGCGTGATTGCGCCGGCAGACGCCAAGGTCGAGGCCATTTTTCCCACGGGACACGCCGTTGCGCTCAACACGGTCGATGGCCTAGACGTGCTCATCCACGTTGGTTTGGACACTGTTCAGCTTGAGGGCAAGCACTTTACCGTGCATGCGCAAGTGGGCGACATCGTCCATAAGGGCGATGTGCTCATAGAGTTCGATCGCGAGGCAATCGCTGCCGAGGGCTACGATGTGACGGTTCCTATCTTGGTGTGCAACTCCGTTGAGTTCTCGAGCATCAAGGGCTCTATTGGCGAGCATGTCGAGGAGATGGACCAACTCATCGTCGCTCGCGAGCGCTAGTGAGCGCGCTCGGCCTTTAGCCTACAATTCAAACACGTTTACGGAGGGCGCCCTTGAAAGAGGACGCCCTCCGTGGCAAGATGGGATTTGTCCGAAGCTAAACAGCTTTGGGTCACCGTGGACGGGCAGGGGCCTCGACGCGGGTAGACACGAGACATATACATTACGCGACCTCGCCCTGGTGGCCGCACACGTTGGTTGCGGCCGACGCGGGCCGCGGGCAAGTGCTTGTAAGGGGAGCCTTGCCTCTCTTGTACGAGAAAGGACGCGTAATGAAGATCATTAAAGCTAAAGACTACGAGGATATGAGCCGCAAGGCCGCCAATATCATCTCGGCCCAGGTTATCCTCAAGCCCGATTGCGTGCTGGGTCTTGCCACCGGCTCCACCCCGATTGGTGCCTACAAGCAGCTCGCCGCTTGGTACGAGAAGGGTGACGTCGACTTTGCCGAGGTCAGCACCTACAACCTCGACGAGTATCGTGGCCTTTCGCACGACGATCCCCAGAGCTACCACTACTTTATGCGTGAGAACTTCTTCGATCACATTAACATCGACCTGAACAACACGCATGTGCCCGATGGCTCCAATCCCGACGCTGCCGCTGCCTGCTCTGAGTACGACAAGATCGTCGCTGCTGCCGGTTACCCTGATCTGCAGCTGCTCGGCATCGGTAACAACGGTCACATTGGCTTCAACGAGCCCGATGACCACTTCTCCAAGGGTACGCACTGCGTCGACCTTACCGAGAGCACTATTCAGGCCAACAGCCGCCTGTTCGACAGCATCGACGACGTGCCCCGTCAGGCCTACACCATGGGCACCCAGACCATCATGTATGCCCGCATGATCCTGGTCGTCGCCAACGGCGAGGCCAAGGCACAGGCCGTGCATGACATGTGCTATGGTCCGGTTACCCCCGAGTGCCCTGCCTCGATCCTGCAACTGCACACCAACTGCGTTGTCGTTGCCGACGAGGCCGCCCTTTCGCTCTGCAAGTAGCGATAGCCTATCACCTCGACATAGCTTTGCCGAAGGCCTCCGCTTTGCGGGGGCCTTTTTGCTGAGCGCGCGCCGTGTGCTTGACGAAAATCTTGCCGCGAACTTGACGGGTGCGTCAGGTGCAGCATGATTCATTCCATAACAGATACTATGCATAAATGCTATGAAAAGGTCGTAGACGGTAGCTGGCGTTAGGTGAGTTGCGCAACACAATTGAACAGCACTCATTTGAGGTACACTGCCAAAGGATGGGACAAGCTGGCAAGCGCATTGACCTGCGCAAAGACTGATTGGTTGGGGGATAAGTTTCAATCGGACCACGCTGAACAAAAACTTGCCATTTGCGTACCAACAAACATCCTAAACCGTAGCATCGCTCTATTCATCTAGCGATACATATGGTCTAGCGTTACGGTGTCCATGTGGTCGAGTTGAGGAGCGGGCATGGTTAACGATTTGGGCAATATGGACGACCTCGAGCTTATGCCGCTGGGCAGTAGTTATACGGTGCGGCGCGATCGCTTGATGAACGAACTTATCGCCAAGGGCCGAAAAGCCGGCATCGTAGTCCTCTACGCGCCTGATGGCTTTGGGAAAACCTCGGTGCTGCTGCAGTATGCCCAAGAGGTTAAAAATGATCCGACGCGAGGTCCCGTGCGGATCATCGAGGCCGACCGCGCCATTGGGCGCGAGGTGTTTATGCAGCTCGAGGTCGTTACCGAAGAGCTTAAGGACAAGCCGCACTCCCTGATTGCAATCGATAACGTGCCGAACCTCAGCCAGGGCGAGACCGAGGAGCTGATCGACCGAATCCGAAGCCTGCGTGCTATGGGGGTTGGGGTCTTTATGAGCTGCCGTCCTTCGAATCGCCAGCTGATTCATGGACTGGGCGATTCGATTAAAGTCAACGCGCAGATGCTCAAGGTGCATGCCTATGAGTATTCGGCGTGGGCATCGGCGTTTTCGATCTGCACATCGCTCGACTTCTATCAGCTTACGCAGGGCGTGCCCGAGCTCGTCTCGGCTATGCAGTCGGGACTATACGGGCAGGGAGACGTTGCCCAGATGCTCGAAAACGAGATCGTCAATATCTACGGTGCGGCACTTGTTGATTTGGCGTCGCTCGAGAACAACGCTCTGTTTAGTGTGGCATGCTTGATGGTCTTAATGGGCGAGGGCAATATTTCGGAGCTCGAGGCTTGCGGTGTTAGGCTTTCGGCGATTGACCAGTCCTATCTTGTCCGCGATTATCCCATTTTTGGCGTCGATCCAGCAGACCGGAGCTTTACCTGCTTGGGTACCGAGGATAACGCACGCCTGCGATTGCGCAAGCTGGTCGCCGAAATTCGCCCCGAACTCGTTGTGCGGGCGGCGCGTATTTTGATTAAAGCGGGGCGCTGCGATACTGCGATGGACCTTGCTGCCGCGTTTTTGGACCGCAGTGCGGTGTTGGAGCTTGCCGGACAGTATGGGGTCGATCTGGCCCTGACGGGGCATGGAGGGGATGTTTGCCGCGCGGCGCTGGGAAAGACCGAGTCAGATGGCCAGGCATCGGAGCCGATGCCTGACGAGGCGCTCGGCATCTATCTGGCGGCGGTGAGCGTCTCCAATATAAAGCTCGCGCGGTATATGGCCTCAATTATCGAGCATGCGGGCGAGCAAGCGATTTGCGAGCTCGATCCCGTGTCGTGGAAGGTGGCGCACGCGTTTACGGCTGCCTGTTATGGAGATGGTGGTCTGGGGCTTCCGGCAAGCCATGCAACGTTGGAGAGTGAGGCGTCTTGTGCCGCACTCGACATGCTGTCCGCACATGTCGAGATAAAGCATGGGCTGACCGAGCGGGCGAAGGGCGGCGAGATCCTCGCGGGGCTCAAAACGGATAAGGCCTACGATTGCGAGCTCGATATCGCGGGGACGTTTGTGCGGGCGGACCGCATGTTGACGGAGCTGTTTGATGGGTCGTATGCAGGGACTGACGAGCGTGATGACGAGATGGCCCTGACACTCGAGGCGCTCGAAGCGCGTGGAATCCGAGCGCTCGCCATCTGGGTGCGCATGGTGTTATCGGCGCGGCGCCTGCTCGCCGGCATGCCGGTGACCGACGAGCAGGCATTCAATGAGCTCGACCGTTTTGCCGTGCGCGTGCGTGACAATCAGGTTCAGTTGTTTGGCTTGATACTGGAAGGCTGGCAGTCACTGGCTGAGGGGCGTCCGGTCAATGCCAAATTCCGTG
>JAEZNV010000165.1 GCA_023441725.1 Actinomycetes bacterium
CATCGACCGGCATGCAGATGTCGGTGATGCCCTCCTTGAGGCAGGCAAAGTAGTCGTCGACGCCGTGGCCGGGCGAGTTGTGGACGATACCGGTACCGTCATCGACACCGACGTAATCGGCCAGCAGCGCCACGCCCTCGACACCGTCAAAGATCGGCTGCTTGTAGTGGATGTGGTGGAAGGTCTCGGCGGAAACCACGTAGGGCTTGCCGTCGACCATGACCGGGGTGTACTCCCAACCAAACTCCTCACAGCACTTGGGAGCCAGGTCCTCGAGCATGACCTCGGCGCGGCCGTCGTGCTCAACGGCGACGTAGGAGGCGCCGGGCTTGAGGGAAACGGCCTGGTCGGAGGGGATGGTCCACGGCGTGGTCGTCCAGATGATAAAGTCGACCGGACCGTCGAAATTCTCGAGGCCGGCGGGCTTGGAGGTCATCTCAAAGCGCACGAAAATGGACGGGCTCGTCTCGTCGGAGTACTCGATCTCTGCCTCGGCGAGTGCGGTGTGGCAGTGCTTGCACCAGTGGACGGGCTTGTGACCGCGATAAATCATGCCCTTGTCGAACATGGCCTTGAAGACCTCGATATCGGCGGCGTCATGCTGGTGATAGAGCGTCAGGTAAGGGTTATCCCAATCGCCGAGCACGCCCAGGCGACGGAAGCCGGCCTTCTGCAGCTCGATGTTCTCGACAGCGAACTTGTTGCAAAGCTCGCGGATCTTAGCCGTGGAGGTCTGGTTGAACTTCTCGGTGCCGAGCTTCTCCTCGACCTTATGCTCAATCGGCTGACCGTGGCAGTCCCAACCGGGGACATAGGGAACCTCATAGCCCTGCATCATCCAGTACCGGTTGATCATGTCCTTGGAGATCTTGTTCATCGCGTGGCCGATGTGGATCGGGCCGTTGGCGTACGGAGGGCCGTCGTGCAGCACGAACTTCTTATGCCCCTCGTTCTTCTTTAGAACTTGCTCGTAGACCTTGTTGTCCTGCCAGTCCTTGAGTCGCTTGGGCTCGGACTTGGAAAGACCGGCACGCATGGGAAATCCGGTTTTGGGCAGATTCATCGTCTGCTTGTACTCGTTTGCCACGGTACCCCTTTCATGTCGTGGGCGCGCACGCCCGATGGGCACCAAAAAAGCGCCCGTCCCTGCAAGCTGGGACGAAGCGCCACAAAACGGGCTGTACGCCCGCAAAAGCTCTTCGCTTAACCACCCAGCTTAGATGCCCTCGCCCGCGTATTCGCGCGCTCGCATCCGTTACTCGGCTGGTCTGTTTCGACGACCATCTCGGCGATATCTACTAAGACGTGTCTGCGCGGCACGTCCGTTGGGACCGCAGCTCCGGGGTGATTTTCATCGGTCGCATGCACGGGTTCTCAGCGCTCCCCGCTCTCTGTAACATGCGGATGGCCGACTACTCGTCCCCATCAACGCTTATGCGGAGTATGCTAGCACGTTCCGCGCCGGCGAAAAACCCTCAACACTGGTTTTATACGTCCGAAATTTCTCGCTATTACAGCCCTTCTCTAGGAGCAAAATACCAGAAAGCACTCTATCGGACGAAAGAAGGTACCTATGCGCACAATAGGAATGAGCGACTATACCGTCGGCGAGGACTGCTTTGACGAGCTGCCCGCTGCACTGGCGGAGTACGGAGCGGCCAAGGTCGCGATCATCGGTGGCAAGCGGGCGCTGGCCGCAGCACTTCCCGGTATCGAAGCTGCGCTGGCAGGTACCGACGTCGAGATTCTGGAGACGCGCGTCTACGGCACCAACAGTACGCGCGCCAATATCGCCAAGGTCGTAAACTCCCCCGCCTGCCAGGAAGCTGACGTGCTTATCGCATGCGGTGGTGGCAAGGCGCTCGACACCGTGAAGACCGCAGCTATCGAGCTCAAGAAGATCGTCTTTACGGTGCCTACGATCTGTTCCAACTGCTCCGCCGCGACCGCCATTGCCGTCGTGTACAACGACGACGGCTCGCTCGAGGGCTATTCGTACCCCAACCGCCCCGCGCACATCTTCATCAACCCCAAGATCATCGCCGAGGCACCGGCAGAGTACTTCTGGGCCGGCGTGGGCGATGCCCTGTCTAAGCAGCCCGAGGTCGAGTACGCCACGAGCGCCGGTGATTTGGAGCACACCGCTGGTCTTGGCCTGGCACTTGCCCACACCTGCTCCGAGCCGCTGTTCACCTATGGCGTGCAGGGTCTAAAGGACGTGCGGCTGGACCAGTCGACCGAAGCCGTCAAGCAGATTGCGCTCGACATCGTGGTCAACACGGGCTATGTCTCGAACCTGACCAACCAAAACGATTACTACTACAACTCGAGCGTGGCGCATGCGTTCTACAACGCCACCTGCAGCATTCCGCGTGAGGGCACCTATCTGCACGGCGAGGTCGTGAGCCTGGGCGTGCTCGTGCTGTTCGCCTACACGGACGACACCGAGAACCTTAAGCGCTATGCCGCCTTTAATAAGCGGATGGGACTGCCCGTGACGCTTGAGCAGGTCGGCATTACCGAGGCAGATATCCCGGCCCTGTGCGAATACGCGCACGCCACCAACGAGTGGAAGCAGGGCAACCCCGAGCCCTTCACGGACGAGAAGTTCGCCGCCGCCATCAAGACTGCCGACACCTACGGCCACACCCTGTTGGCCTAATCGACCAAAACCACCACAAAGGGGACAGGCACCTTTGTGGTGGTTTTTTATTGCTCCAGCAAAGCTGAACAAGTCGAGCTCTGTATATGAAACAGGAATATGTTTTGTTTGGTGTATCTAAATAAAAGTAACGAGATCGGATGTACGAAACCGATATACAGTGTCGTTATTTTTATGCTATATGCGAATATGAAATTAACAAATCGGAATTTATGGAGGAAATATACTATGAATATAGGATTTTGGCTATGTGGAGTTTTGGTTATTCCATTTGTGATTATAGGAGTGTTATTTGCACTATTTAAAGATAAAGCGGCTAAATTTGTTTCGGGATTTAATTCGTTACCGAAAGAAGAACAGGCATTGTATGATAAAGTTCATATTTCTCGTGATATAAAAAATCAGTGCTTTACATGGGCTGGCATAATGTTAGTAGGAGCAGTGTTGTCTTATTTTTTAACACCATATATGGCTATTCCGGCTTTTATTATTTGGCTCGTTTTATTTTTCAAAGAGGTTCACTTTGACACGCGCAAACCATTTGAAAAATATTTATTAAAATAAATTTCTGTTTATTGGGAAGTCGCAGAGAACGAAAAATTCCAGTTTGTAGAAAAGAGAATGGCGAAAGCTGTTCTCTTTTTTCATGTATATCTTAATTTAAAATCCCATAATTAACATTCTTGGCACTGCCCATTAGGCAGTTGCCAAATATGGGTTGCTAGGGATTCGGCATTGCTACAGTCAGGTCCAGCATGCCGGAGTCGAACTCACTTGCCGGGATCACGCGATAACCGCGGCGGAGCAGTAAATCAACGAAGACGCCGTTGCCCGTGGTGAGCGTGCCGCTAAACGTGCCGTCGTAGACGCGACCCGCGCCGCACGATGGACTACGATCCTGCAGGATGCACGCGACGATCTCGGACGGCCCGCCCGCCTGTTCGCACATATCGAGCGCACGTTGAGCGCCCAGGCGAAACTCGCGATCGACTGAATCACCCTCGCAGGTACGGACCTCGCCGTTCACAATCTCGGACGGCTTGCGCGGTGTGGGCAGGCCGCCAAAAACCTCGGGGCATACCAACAGGACCTCGGTCCCCGTGCGTTCGCAGGCCTCGACCAGCTCGCGATGGTAGTTATCGAGCCCGTTATACTTGCAGCTCTCGCCCATCAAGCAGGCACTTACCACGATCTTCATTCCTCAACCTCCCAAAAATCTACCTAGAGCAGAACGCCCCATTTGAGATAGGCACTCAAATGGGGCGTTCGACGCTGTGCAACCAGCCTTACTGCTGCTTTGGCATCAGCGGATTCTCGCGCGTGAGGAGATTCATAAACTCCTCGCCCGTGATCGTCTCCTTCTTGTACAGATAACGAGCCAGCTCATGGAGCTTAAACTTGTTCTCCTTGAGAATCTGCAGAGCGCGGTCGTGCGCATCCTCGATCAGCTTGGCGACAATCGCGTCCACGCGCTCGGCCGTACCGGGCGCACAGGTAAGCGACGTGTCCTGGTTGAGGTACGCATTCTGAACGGTACCGAGTGCCATCATGCCAAACTCGTCTGACATACCAAAGCGCGTCACCATGTTGCGCGCGAGCTTGGTGGCCTGCTCGATATCGTTGGCGGCACCGGTCGTCATCTCGCCAAAGATGAGTTCCTCGGCCGCGCGACCACCGCAGTAGACGGCGAGCTTGTCCAGGACCTCCTGGCGTGTGGTCAGGAAGCGCTCGTCCTCCTCGACCTGCATGGTGTAGCCCAGAGCGCCGCTCGTGCGAGGCACGATAGTGATCTTCGTGACCGGCGCAGAGCCCTTCTGGCGAGCGGCAACGATGGCATGGCCGATCTCGTGATAAGAAACGACCTGCTTCTCGTGGTCGGACAGCACCGTGGACTTACGCTGCTGACCCGCGATGACGACCTCCACCGACTCCTCAAAATCGTCCTGCGTGGCGCGCTTGCGGCCCTCGCGGACAGCACGCAGGGCGCCCTCGTTGATGATGTTGGCCAGGTCGGCGCCCGAGGCACCGGGCGTGGCGCGGGCAATCGCGGTCAGATCGATCGGCGGCTCGGTCTTCACACTCTTGGCGTGGAGCTCGAGGATGTTCTTACGGCCGGTCAGATCGGGCAACTCGACGGGGATGCGGCGGTCAAAACGACCGGGGCGCAACAGGGCCGGATCAAGGCTGTCGGGACGGTTGGTAGCAGCGAGAACGACAATACCCTTGTGGTTATCGAAGCCGTCCATCTCGGTCAGCAACTGGTTGAGCGTCTGCTCACGCTCATCGTTGCCGCTAAAGCCACCGCCATCGCGCTTCTTGCCGATGGTATCGATCTCGTCGATGAACACGATACACGGGGCCTTTTCCTTGGCCTGCTTAAACAGATCGCGCACCTTGGCGGCGCCGCGGCCGACGAACATCTCAACAAACTCAGAACCCGAAATACTAAAGAACGGCACGCCCGCCTCGCCGGCAACGGCCTTGGCAAGCAGGGTCTTACCGGTACCCGGAGGGCCGACAAGAAGAGCACCGCGCGGCAGCTTGGCGCCGATTTCCTCGTAGCGCTGCGGCTTCTCCAGAAAGTCGACGACCTCCTTGAGGGACTCCTTGGCCTCTTCCTGGCCGGCGACATCCTTAAAGGTCACGCCCACGTCCTTGGAGGCGATCACGCGCGCGCCGGACTTACCCAGTCCGCCGCCGCCAAAACCACCGCCGCCAAAATTCATCGACGGACCGTCATCGCCCATGGCCTTCTTCATGCGGCGGTTGAGCCACCAGCCGATCAGGAAGAAGATGGCTATGGGAAGAATGAGGGTGAGCAGGTAGTAGGTCATCAGACCCGAGTTCTTATCGGGAACGACCGACTCAAGCGAGGCGCCAGATTCAAGCACGCGATCGGTAAAGCCCGCGTCATTCGGCACACCGGTCGTCTTGTAGGCGATGTTCTCGTCCTCGCCCTTCTTGGTGTAATAAATCGTGTAATCGTCCGTGTTGTACTCGACCTTGTCGACACTCTTCTTATCGAGCGCTTTGACAAACGTCGAGTAATCGGTCTTCGTAATCTGCTGCGTGTGACCGATGTTGGGGAACAGTACGGTCGAGAGCACGAGGTAGACGACGAAGGCGATGAGCACGTAGAGGATCATATTCCGTCTACGTTTGTGGTCATCCATCTCCATCTGCTTGAACTCCATCTACTGGGGTTGATAATGTTTTCTAGAATACCCAACCCGGACGGCGATAAACCGACGCCGGGCACGAAAGGACAGAGATGGCATCACTGGAAGTCGGCAAGGTTCAAATCTATACGGGCGACGGCAAGGGCAAGACGACGGCTGCGCTGGGCCTCGCGCTGCGCGCCACGGGCTATGGACTTAACGTGCTCATGCTTCAGTTTGCCAAGAAGCTGCACTGTGCCGAACATGATGCGGCGCCGCGCCTGGGGCTGCGTATTGTGCAGGCCGATCGCGACACGCCCGAGGCTTGCGCCGCGCAGATCATGGAGCTTGCACGCGAGCAGATTAGCGAGGTTGACGTGCTCATTCTGGACGAACTCGGCGAAGCGATGCGTCGCGGCTTTGTGACACGCGAGGATATCGAAGCACTGATTGCGATAAAGCCCGCCACCACGGAGCTCGTACTCACCGGCCGTGGCTTGCTGCCCCTCGCCGACCTTGCCGACCTAGTAACCGAAATGCGCCCCGTCAAACACTACTTCGACGAAGGCCTCCTAGCCCGCCAAGGCATCGAATACT
>JAEZNV010000168.1 GCA_023441725.1 Actinomycetes bacterium
TCGGGCGTGGGAAAATCGGGCTCGCCAAGCGCAAGCGCGATGCACCCCGGGTGCTGGGCGGCGAGCGCATTGATCCGACGGATGCCGGAGGGCTTGAGCGTGGCAAGCGAGGTATTCATGGGCAGACGCATGGCGTTCCTTTCGTAAGGGTTGCACTAGGATAGCGCGGCGGAGCGCCACCAGACGGTGTAACCTAAACGGAAACCAACCGGAAAGGAGGTGGCATGGAGACGACCGCACGCGGCGATGTACCAAAAACGTTGCAAACCATTGCGTATATCAGCATTCCCAATAGCGCCGATCTTGAGTTTTTGCTCTGGGACCTGCAGGATGCCATCGCTGCCTATGCTCAGCTTTCTGGCACCGCGCTCCCCCGCCCGGTTGATTTGAAGGCGGATGATGCCGGCAGCGTTGTGGACGGCATTGTATTCGCTGTTGAAGATGTGCTCGATGACGAGGCGATGACCGTCGTTGAACGGGCGCTCGAATGTGTTGAAGGCGCAGGAACACGCGTCTATGTGGTTGTTCAAGCCGACTGTAGGAGTTCCGAGCAGGCGCACGCGGTCGTTGGCCATCTGCACGAAGCGTGCGAGCGTCGAGGACTGTCGTGGTGTGGAGGCGTCATCGTCTGCACCGGCAGCGGCATAGCGGCGCTTCGCCGCTCCCCACGCATGGGCCTCTTGCGTCGACCGTTTTCGGAAGCCATGGACAAGCTTGTGGGCGCTGTGCGCATGGGCTGCTCCATAGAGCATGCGCAGCTGCTTGGCGGTGGCAATGCCGAAAGCGTCGATGCCGACGGCATGGTGCGCGCCAAGCCCGCGCTGCCCGCACCGATCTGGCATGCCATCATGAAATACCTCGGCAGCCGCGCCCAATCAGATATCTAAATTACAGAGTGCCCCAGTCAACGGCCTCGCGCCAGCGCTCAACAAGACGCTCCAGGCGCCAGGCGGCGTTGGCGGGACTTGTCGAGGGCAGGACGACGGCGCGCAGCCCGGTGCGTTCTTGTAGATAGCGCTTGTAGAGCCGGCCTGCCGTGCCACCGTTACAGACAACGACCTCGATAGGAGCTGCACCGGTAATACGCTCGGCATGCGCCGGAACGACGTTTTTGATGCTGGCATCACTCGAACCCTTAATGTCGCAGCTCTCGATCACGTCCCACAGGGCCACGCCACCGTTCAGAAGCATAGCCCGCTTGGTGGCAATCGAGGTGTCGAGCGTCGCGGGCTCGCCGCTCGCCAAAGAGTCTCCCTCGTTGGGCGGCACGGGCGCACCAAGGCACGCGGCCATCACGCGCCAAAAGCGGTTCTGCGGATTGCCATAGTAGAAGGCATTGGCACGCGAGAGCACCGAGGGAAACGACCCCAGCACCAAAACGCGCGAGCGCTCGTCAAACACGGGCTCAAACCCATGCTCAATATGCTGATAGCCCTCGTCCGGCGCAGTCATGAATTAGGCCCTCAGCAGATAGCGCACCTCATAGGGCGCAAGTTCAAGGGAGCCCGACAGCTCGACCGTGGGCGCATCGTCGGCAAGCAGGTCGACGAAGGAGCCGCTGAGTTCGCCGGCTCCAAAGGTGTAGGGCTCGTTCACGGCATTGACCGCCACGAGCACCGTCGCATCGTCGCAGGCGCGCTCGAACAGCAGCTGCTTGTTCTGGATCACCACGTTGCGATAGGCACCGTAGTTGAGGGCACGGGCCGCCGCGTCATCGGCCGAGCGCAGGTGCGCGAGCTGCGTGACAAATGCCGTCAGCTCGTTAGGTGCCGGGGTGTCAAGCGCAGGACGTAGTGCCCAATCGCCATCGGGGCCGCCCTTTTCGCCAGCAATTCCCCACTCGCTGCCGTAGTAGACGCACGGAATGCCCGGCATACCAAAGAGCATGCCGTAGGCGGGGCGCAGGCAGGACTTGTCCGTCAGGATGCTCGCCAGACGCGGCACGTCGTGGTTGTCGACAAACGACAGCAGATGCTTGCCGCGATAAATGCACCACGGGTCACCGCCAAACTGGCGATGCAGCGAGTGGGCAATCTCGAACATGTTGACCGAGTTAAAGCTGGAGTACAGGCCCTTGTAGCACTCGTAGTTGGTGCAGGAGTCGAGCATCTCGTCGTTGACGATCTGGTTGTAGTCACCGTGGAGCGTCTCGCCAATCAGCACAAAGTCGGGCCTAAGCTCACGGGCAAAGTTATGCAGACGACGCATGAAATCGCGGTCGAGCATGTAGGCAACGTCCAGGCGCAGACCGTCGACGCCAAAGACATCGGCCCAGCGGCGCACGGACTCAAGCAGGTAATCGACCACGGCGGGGTTTTGCAAGTTGAGCTTCACGAGCTCAAAATGGCCTTCCCAACCCTCGTACCAAAAGCCGTCGCCGTAGCAGGAGTCGCCATCAAAGCTAATGTGGAACCAGTCCTTGTAGGGCGAGTCCCACTTGCGCTCCTGCACATCGCGGAAGGCCCAAAAGCCGCGACCGACGTGGTTGAAGACGGCGTCGAGTACCACGCGGATGCCGTGGGCATGCAGTGTGTCGCACACGGCGGCAAAGTCGGCATCCCTACCCAGGCGGCGGTCGATATGGCGCAGACTGCGCGTGTCGTAGCCATGGCTATCGGACTCGAGCGGCGGGTTGATGAGCACGGCGCCAACGCCGAGTTCCTGCAGGTAGTCGGCCCACTGGGCCATCTTCATGATGGGCGCATCGGGGTTAGGAGCAACGTTGGCGGCCTGGGTAAGCTCATCCTCGGCAACGGGCGCGGCATTCTCGCGCGGGGCTCCACAAAAGCCCAGCGGATAGATCTGATAGAACGTCGTCTCGTATGCCCACATAGCAACCTCCCGGTAAGCTCAACACAACGACATCCATTGTATGCCCGGCTTGTATCCTCTTCCCCAAAATAAGTTGCGGTGGAATAGTTCCTGCTTGGGCCTTCAGAGGCCTTAAACAGGAACTATTCCACCGCAACTGATGAGGGGGCGTGGCTAGGCGACGACCTTGGCGCGGCGAATGGCCGGGAACATCACCGTGATAGCGAGGATGACGCCCACGGCGGCGATTGCGCCACCTGCGCAGCCGATCCAGGCGATACCGGGACCCGAAACCACGGCGCCGCCGATCGCGGTACCCGTGCCGATACCCAGATTAAACAGGCCCGAGAAGATCGACATGGCGACGGCCGACGAGTCCGCCGGCGTGTGCTTGATGAGCTCGGCCTGAAACGCCACGTTAAAGGCCGTGGCGCAGCAACCCCACAGTGCGCAAACAGCGAGAACCGCGGCGAGCGACGATGCGGCCGGGCCCATGAGCAGCAGGGCCACCGGCACGCCGGAGAGCGTAATCGCGAGAAACGGGAACCGGTGCCCATCGAACAGCCGGCCGAACAGCCAGCTTCCGAGCAGACCAGAGCAGCCGAACGCCGTCAGCGTCATGGTGATGGCGCTTGCGTCGACATGCGCGACCTGAGCCAGGAAAGGCTCGATATAGCTATAGCCCGCGTAATAGCCGGTCGCCATGAACACCGTGACCACATAGAGCGCGATGAGGAACGGGTTCTTGAGCAGCTCGGGCAGCTGTTTGACGGTAAAGCGCTCACCCGCCGGCATGGCCGGGAACACCGCTGCCTGGTAAACGGCCGCGATGGCTGAGAGGCCCCCGACCACGGCAAACGTCATGCGCCAACCCACGGCCAAGCCAATGGCGCGGCCGAGCGGCAGGCCAAAGATCTGCGCGATGGACGAGCCCGTAGCGATCATGCTGATGGCGAGCGCCCCATGGCGTGTGTCAACCAGGCGCGACGCCATGATCGAGGCGACTGACCAGAACACGGCATGTGCGCAAGCGACCACCAGGCGCGCGCAGACCAGGATGGGATAGGTCGGCGCCACAGCGGACAGGAACTGACCGAGCGAGAACACGGCAAGCACGCCCAGCAGCATCCGCTTAAACTCGAAACGCGAAGCGAACACCATGAGCGGCAACGACAGCAGCATGACGCCCCAGGCATAGACCGAGATCATGATGCCCGCCTGGGCCTCGGTGAGCGAGAACGACGCGGCGATATCAGTCAAAAGGCCGATGGGCATAAACTCCGACGTGTTGAACACGAACGCACAGCAGGTGAGCCCGACGAGCGGGAGCCACTGCCTGAGCGTGATGCCGTCTTGCCTTG
>JAEZNV010000093.1 GCA_023441725.1 Actinomycetes bacterium
ACACGTGAGCGACAGGCCCGCAGCCACGTTAAGGCTCGGCTCCACGCGTGCCCCGCAATGCGGGCACACGTGATGGGCGCAACGGCTAAAGAGCAGACGCAGGCTGTTGTTGAGCTCGGTCATGGTACCAAAGGTCGAACGCACGCCCGGCACGCTGGGGCGCTGATGCAATGCGAGCGCCGCCGGCACGTGCAGCACCTCGTCCACCTGGGCGTGTTCGGCCTGCGTCAGGCGACGTCGAGTATAGGTGCTGAGTGCTTCCAAGTAGCGACGCGAGCCCTCGGCATAAAGAACCCCCAGCGCCAGCGAACTCTTGCCCGAACCCGATACGCCGGCAATGCCCACGAGCCTTCCCAGCGGAATATCGATATCGATGTCCTTGAGGTTATGGACGCGCGCACCGCGCACCTCGATAGCCTGCGGGCCCATCTTCTGTTCCGTCACCTTTATCACCCTACTCATGCCATAAAACTCGATCGCGAATGTACGCGCCCAGCATGGGCACGGTAAACCGGACGAGGCCGTATCCGGCAGCCTCGATGATGCGCTCGCGAATCAGGCTTGCGCGATATTTACTCGCCCAGCTTTGGGTTCGGTCGCAACGCTCAATGATGTCCGCCATGCGCGTCGGCTTGTCCTCGTCAACCGCCATAGCCTCGATAAAGAGGCGCTGTGGACTGCGCAGCCCGTAATACAGGGGCGCGTCAACCGCTTCGTAGAACTCGGAGACGGCATCCGCGTGCCCAGCCTCAACATCGCGCTCTTCAATGACCTGCGAGTTACGTCGGACAGCAGAGCGCCACATGTAATAGCCCACCAGCTGGACCATATAGGGATGCCCCATGCTCCTGCGCGCCGCAAGGTCCGCCGTCTCCGCATCAATGTAAAGACCAGCGTCTTTGACCGTCTGGACATACGAATCGCGCACCTTGGGCAAAGATATCGCTCCCAACGTACGCTGCTGGGCACGCCGCAAAAACGTTACGCTCGGCTCTTCGAGCAAATCGTCAACCATGCTGGGTAAGCCGGCGAACACCAGCGCAAGACCGCGCTGGTCGCTATCGGGCAAGCCCGTGGCATCCTGATCTCCGAGCACTTGCTGGTAGAGAACGGCAAGAGCCGCCAGTTCCTCGATAGACGCAGATTGCGCCTCGTCAATCGCAAACAATATGCCCTTGCCTGGACCGAGCTTCTTGAGGCGCTCGTTGACCAGCCCCCGCAACGTTTCGCCCTTTGCCCGCGCCGCCTCGACCGACGTCCGGCCAAACGACGGACCGAACCCCAACGACTTCACAACGGGTTTATTCGAGCAAAGCGCGTCGGCCAAGCGGTCGCATAAGCCAAGCGAAGCGGAATCGGAGACAACCGCCCATCCGCGTTCGTTGGCCAGACGTTGCAGCTCCCGCAGGAGAACCGTCTTGCCGCAGCCGCGGTTTCCCGTAATGAGCATGAGCCTACCCGGCGCTCCGGCGCCGTTGTCGAGTCCTTCCTCAAAATCTTCGATGACCGACTCGCGGCCGATGAGTATCGGAGGCCGCTTGCCGGCAGTGGGCTTAAAGGGATTTGGATTCATGTCGGACTCCTCGGATTGGCAAACCCTGCCTATAGTTATACCAACTTATACCGAGTTATACCAACAGCAGGTGACAAAGGTGCCGCCCTTCTATCACCTATGGCCGAAAAACTCGGCGTCCGCCGCTCGCCAGGGGCGGAAGGTGGCGGGATCGACCTTTACGTGAGCTGCGGCGGGCACGTCGTACCATTTGACCGTGTAGCCGGCGCCGTGAGAGCAAAAGACCGAGTCGGGCGTGTTGGGCAGATCGGCCTCGGGCTCATAGGCGGCCGCCTCGATGACGCGCTCGGCATCATGGCAAGCCGCATAGCCGGCGAACTCTAGGTACAGATGTCCGCGACCACTCGTGTAGGCAGCCACCTCCAGCGCGTAATCCTGCACCTCAGATGCCGGCACGCAACCCACAAGCTTCGCCCGGTCTCCCGCCATCGTCGGCGGCTCGTACTCGGCACCCATGCGCGTGGCATCCGAGAGCGCCCGACCCACGCACTCCCCCGGCACCTCGAGCTCAAAGCGATACCACGGCTCCAACAGCACCGCCGCGCCGGCGTCGCGCGCCTGCATGAGCCCCTGGCGAATCGCGCGGTACGTGGCCTGGCGAAAATCGCCGCCCTCGGTGTGTTTGGCATGCGCGCGGCCACCTGTGAGCGTAATGCGCACATCGGTGATGGGCGAGCCGGTCAGCACGCCCAGGTGATCGCGCTCCATGGCGTTGGTGAGTGCCAAACGCTGCCAGTTAAGATCGAGCTCGTCGGTCGAGGTCACGGTGCCAAACTGTACGCCCAAACCCGCTGCCAACGGCTCCAGGCACAGATGCACCTCGGCATAGTGGCGCAGTGGCTCAAAGTGGCCCACGCCCTCGACCGGCTGCGAAATAGTCTCCTTATAGAGAATGCCGCCGGGCTCAAACTCGCCCGCAAGGCCAAAACGATCGGCAAGCACGCGCTGCACGACTTCGAGCTGCACCGCTCCCATGAGCTGCAGATGTATTTGCTCGAGATGCGTATTCCAGCTTACGCCGAGCATAGGATCCTCGTCGGCCAGCTCAGTCAACGCTTTGAACACCGCATGGACATCGTGTTCGCCCGGAAGCACCGTATAGGTGAGGACCGGCGCTATGACGGGTGCATCGCACGCGGATTCCGCGCCCAAGGCGTCCCCTGGGCGAACGTGCGCAAGGCCCGTCACGGCACAAATGCCGCCAGCAGCAACTTCTTGGACAAGCTCATACTTTTCGCCGTTATAGATGCGCACCTGATCGACCTTCTGCTCCCATGCCTCGGCGCCGGAACTTCCGTTAATCAGCTGTTTGGCATGCAGCGTGCCGCCGGTCACTTTAACCCATGCCAAGCGCTCGCCGCGATCCCCGCGGCTCACACGGTAGACGCGCGCGGCAAACTCCGGGTGCCATGCCCTTTCACGCATCAGCGCGCACATGCCATCCAGCAGCTCGTCCACGCCTTGGTCCTTGAGCGCCGAGCCGGCAAAGCAGGGAAAAAGCTTGCGCTCGGCAACCATGCGCGACAGCGTCGCGGAGGAAAGCTCACCCGCCTCAAGAAACTCCTCGAGCGCCGCCTCGTCCAACGCAGCAGCGTCCTCCTGAACGGCGCCGCCCGTCAGCAGTTCGTTGGCATCCAGGCAGCCCTCGGAAAGACGTTGCCCAAGCTGCGCCAGCAAAACATCGCGACCGGGATTCTCCAAATCAATTTTGTTGATAAAGATGAACGTCGGGATGTCATAGCGCGCAAGCAGGCGCCACAGGGTTTCAGTATGCCCCTGCACGCCATCGTTGGCGCCCACAACCAAAATCGCATAGTCGAGTGCGCGCAGCGTGCGCTCCGCCTCGGCAGAAAAATCGACATGCCCCGGCGCATCCACGAGCATGACGTGGGTATCGCCATGGTCGAGCACGGCCTGCGACGAGAAAATCGTGATGCCACGCTCGCGCTCGATCGCGTCAGTGTCCAGGTGCGAATCGCCATCGTCAACGCGGCCGCGCTTGCGAATACGACCTGCGTTGAACAGCATGGCCTCGGCCAACGTGGTCTTGCCGGCATCGACATGCGCCAAGATTCCAACGACCGCTTGCTTCGACATGGCTCTCCTCTTATATACAAGCCCATCACACGCGGCAACGGGCACTCACGCTCCACACTGGATGATACAATTTACGGGCCGGCGGGCGAAGCGGGCCCTATCCCCCGACCGAGCTCATCGTCCCGCGTTGCCGCGCGGCGATTTTCGTAGGTTCGCGCCTTGCGAAAGCCGGCACCTCCCCTTTTTGTCTGCCCGGGCTCATCTGGGGCGATAACAACGCGAGCCCCACAACAACGCGTTTTACCAAAAATGGCCCCACTCGGGGCCATTTTCATTTCGGTGAAACGCTGGTATGCGACTCGGCCTTTATGCCTCGCGCAGCCAATCAAACGCGACGCGCGGCGTACCGTTCGACACATATACGATACCGGCGCGCTTAAACCCGGCCTTGGCGATGGCGCCCTGCATAGGCAGGTTGTCTTGGTGCGTGTCGATACGCAGATGGTCGATACGTTCCTTGGCAAAGGCAAACATCGCGGCCGCAACGCCATGCGTGGTGCCGTCGGATGCCACGCGGTGCAGCACAGCGTACGGAGTGTCGCTACGCCATTGACCGTCCTCAATGACGTCATAGCACTCGTCCGGGCCCGGTAAAAAGGCAAACGTCGCCACCACGCGACCGTCGACTTCGCACACATAGCTGCCACCAGCGGCGATATCGGCTGCCAGCTGCTCGGCAGAAGGCGTGCCCTCGGGCCACTGCGTGGCGTTGCCATGCGCGCGCATAAAGGCGCGGGCCGCGTCATAGATAGCCATGACGGCGGGAATGTCGGTATCGAGGGTTTTTCTGATCATCACGCGGCGACCTCACGTTTATTGGTATCACTTTGATTGGGCAATGATACCAGCGTTTGGAGAGGGGCACGAAGCAGATGGGGAGCAAAAAGCGAGCCGCTTGGTCAAAAGCCAAAAGCGAGTTTTTAGGCGCTGCCACGGGCGGCGATATGAGCGACCTGTTTGCGCGCGAGAATGAGCGCCGCGACGCCCTGGACGCCGAGCGCGATGAAGCCTGGCGCTACAAGTCGTGCGAACGCAAAAACCGTTACGACACGCGCGCCGAGGCCGAGGCCGTTATGGCCGACTGCGAAAACCGCGGGCGGCGTGGTTTGGCCTGCTACAAATGCGAATACTGCGGCGGCTGGCACCTGACGTCGCATCCTTGGAAATAGGCCTCGCATCGGCACGGCACTGACGGAGCGCCAGTCATCTCACGAAAGCTACGGGCGCGGCGGCACCAAAACATCATAGCGAACGGCCTTGCCCGCAAGTTGATAGCTCGGCTTAACGCCGGCAAGCAGCGGGCCCTTTACCGGCCGCTTGATAACGACTTTGCGCGGATGCACCGCAAGCGCTGCCTGGACCAGCACCTCCTCATCGGCGCACGGCTGCTCCAAGTGATGCAGCAGCTGGAACTTCTTTTTAACCGCCGCGCTCTTGGTGCGCCCGGGAAACATGGGGTCCAGATACACCACGTCGGGAGCCGCGAGCTCGCCCCGCCCGATCAGCTCAGCCGCATGGCGAAGACCGACAATGCTGTCCTCGCCCGCATGTAAGCGCATGCGCGCCACGGCTGTCGCAAGCGCCGGATCATCTGCCGCGCGATCCAAAGCATCCTTGAGGAGCGCCGCGATCACGCAATCCTGCTCATACAGATCGACGGTAAAGCCCGCGGCCGCCAACAGCAGCGAATCCTCGCCAAAGCCTGCTGTGGCATCGATTGCCCACGGTTGCTCGGCACCTTTTATGCGTGCAGCCTTTACCAACAGCTCTTGCTGCAGACGGCCCTGCTTGAGCCGTGGAAGCATGCGGCCAAAATCGGCACGCAGCTCCATCGTACCGTCGGTGAGCGTGAGGCCCTCGGGCTTCCCGGTCAGCTCAAGCCCCGCGGCCCGAGCAACAGAAAAGGGATCGACGACGCCCATGGACACTCCTTAATAAACAAACGAATACGCGGGGCACCGTTTATGCCAGCACCCAACCGTCCGCTATTGTCCCACATGCGACATGGCCCACAGCATCCCAATGCAAAGCACCGCCATCAATCCCGTGCACACGGCAGCGATCACAGAATCACCCATGCGCCTTCCCAACGACCGCGGCTCACGCACTTGCCCTGCTCCGTACATCATGACTCCTCCTTGAGACCAGCTCCTTGTTACGGCCTCATCATCGCAGCGCCGCACATGAGCTGCCATCGATTTGGCTTACGTCCAGCTTTCCTTTTTGAAAGGTTGGACCGTACGGGCAAGAAACGCTTTCAAACGCATGCATCGCCCCGTTGAACTACAATGTGCTTCACGATATGTGCCGCAACCTGGGTGCGACAGATTCTCCGCGCCCGCATCGAAAGGACCAGCTATGAGCGCCGCTCGCAAGACACTCAAAATCCTTGCCCTGATTTATTTTGTTCTGGGCATCGCCAGTCTCGTCATTGGAATCGCCGGCATCGCGACTGGCAACCTCGATTCCACGTACGGGTCGAACGCCATGCTCGCCGCGGTCGTGCTGGTCGCCAAGGGCCTTGTCGACCTTGCCGCAGGTGTTGCGGGTATCAAGGGCGCCAACAAGCCTTCGCAGGTGGATGGCGCGTTTAAGCTCGGCATCGTCGCCGCGGCAGCCACGCTCCTCCAGGCCGCGCTCACGCTTCCCGCGCTCGGCGGCAGCTCCGTCAATATCGTCGCCTTTGTCATCGTGGTGTACGACCTGTTCTTTGTTCAGCAGGCGCACGCCGTTAAGGCCGAGAACAAGGACCGCCTGTAATCGCTCGCTTCTCATAAGCTCTGCAGCCAAGCAACTAAAAGGGCCGATCGCGCATCTCCGCGGTCGGCCCTTTACGTTTGCCCAGATAAAACCTGCCAAAAAAACCTATCCCTTTTTGGCAGGTTAGCTGTGGCGGTACTCGGCGATGATGAAGTCAATATCGGTTTGAAGGGTGTCCAAGTTTGCCAGGCGCTCTTTGTCGGCAGGGCGCGTGCGGTAGTAGTACGGCGTCATCTGGAACACCGCCTCGATATCGGCCTGGGTCTGAAGCGTAATGTTCGCAGACACCCGCTGTGTTCCGACCAACTCGAGCCCGGTGGTCTTCGGCAGTTTTTCATCGTTGAGATATGGCGTATCGTAGAGCACTTCCTTGAGCCCAAAGAGGTGACGGGCACCCGGCACCACGGTATAGAGCGAGCCCTCTGGCGCCAGCACGCGGGCAAACTCACGCTCGTTAAAGGGAGCAAAGAGCTCGGTCACCATATCGAAGGCGCCATCGGCCACGGGGATGTCCTTCATGTTGGCCACGAAGTAGGTCGCATCGCCGCGCTTGGCGGCCAGGCGCACCATTTCTTTGCCCAAATCAAACCCGTAAGCGTCCACGCCCGGCACCGCGCCCATGGCGCTGGTGTAGTAGCCCTCGCCACAGCAAATATCGAGCAACGTCATGGGACAGTTCGTAGACGCGGCACGTCCAAACACCCGCTCGCGCACCAGCTCAACCATCGCATCGCGCAACGGCGCATAGTAGCCGCGGTTCAGAAAGTCACGTCGGCTGCGCGCCTGCGACTTGGGATCGCCCATGGAATCGCCGCTCTTGGACGAGCGTAGGAGGTATAGATAGCCCTCGCGCGCACGGTCAAACCGGTGTCCGCCCGCGCATGCAGCACCGCGCTCATTGTCCGCCAACGGCTCATGGCAAACGGGACACAACAACATGGCAACTCCTTAGCGCGAACAACACAACGCCCACCATTGTCGCACGCCTTCCCCACCTAGTCATTGGGGACGTTCTTAAATGACTAGTCGTTTAAGAACGTCCCCAATGACTAGTCGATTAGGAGTATCATCGTCTGCGCAAATAAGCACGAAAGAGCATGTTAGAGATTGAGAGCGTATGGCTGATACCGCATCTAAGCACATTGACATGACAACCGGCTCGCTGTGGCGCAATATTCCCCTGTTCGCCTTCCCCGTGGCCGCCACGAGCATCTTGGAGCAGCTATCGAACCTCATCGCCACGGTCATCATCGGTAACTTCTCGGGCGACCAGGGAACCCTCGCCATGGCGGCGGTCGGCTCCAATGTTCCGCTTACCAGTCTTATGCTCAACCTGTTTATTGGCATATCGCTTGGCTCCAACGTGGTCATCGCCAACGCTATCGGCCGCAACGATCAGAACATGGTCAAACGCGCCGTCCATACCTCGATTTTAATGGCGCTCGTGGGCTTTGTCGTCATCGCTCTGGGCGAGATCTTTGCCGAGCCCATGCTCGCCGCGCTCAACGTTCCCGCCGAAACCATGCCGCTCGCTTCGCTCTACCTACGCGTCTTTTTGCTGAGCATGCCCTCGATTTTGCTCTACAACTTTGAGGCCGCGATCTTCCGCTCCGTCGGAATCACCCGCATGCCGCTGCAGGCGCTTGCCGTGTCCACCGTCCTCAACATTGGCCTGGACCTCATCTTTGTCCCCATACTCCACTGGGGCGTCGCGGGCGTCGCCATCGCCACCGCCATCGCCTACACCGTCAGCGCCGCTACGCTCTTTGTCCGCCTGCTCAAGACCGACTCCGTCGTCCGTGTCACCCCGCGCGACTTGGCTATCGACCCCGTCGCCCTCAAGCGCATCGTCAAGATCGGCCTGCCCGCCGGCATCCAGAGCGCCGTCTTTGCCGTCGCCAACATCATCATCCAGTCCGCCATCAACAGCCTGGGAACCGAGGTCATGGCAGCATCGAGCGCCGCCATGAGCCTGGAGTACGTGTGCTACAACCTGCTCAACAGCTTTAGCCAGGCGTGTACCACCTTTGTGGGACAAAACCACGGTGCTCGCCAGATCGACCGCTGCACCAAGACGCTCAAGGTCTGCCTGGTCGAAGGCGGTATCGTTGCACTCACCACGATTATCGTTATTGTCGGCCTGGGGCGCGAGATCTTGTCGCTCTTTAACAGCGATCCCAACATCGTCTCGATCGGCTATATCCGCGTATGTTCGATCTTCCCGGCGTACGCCTTTAGCATGTTCTACGAAAACATGTCCGGCTACCTGCGCGGCTTTGGCATCTCGCTCATGCCCGCCCTCATCACCATGATTTGCGTCTGCGGCATTCGCTTCTACTGGGTGTTCTGCGTGTTCCCGCACTTCCGCACCTTTGCGAGCATCATGATGGTTTACCCCATCAGCCTGGGCACCACGGCGTTCTTTATGGTCGTGGCGGTATTACTCTGCCACCCGGCACGCACCTATCGCGCCACCAAAGCCAAAGCGACAGCCCGCTAAACGCCGCACTCAACGCCACGCCAGTCATTAATTGACAATATGCGAGCTCATATAGTCGATAAAGCGCCTCGTGGCGATGGGCATGGTGTCCCAGCTGCGCCAGGCGGCCACCACGTCGCGCGAGGGGGCATGCACGATGGGACGTACGCGAATATCGGCCCGCATGCCCTCCACAGTACGACGGTAGAGCATGCTCACGCCCAGGCCCTCCTCCACCATCGCCATGATGGTGTAGTCGTCGGTGACCTCGCTCGTCACGTGCGGCGACAGCCCATGCGCCGCGAATGCATCGAGCACCAGACTCTGTTCGCCCTCATCCAACAGTACAAACGGCTCGGACGCCAGGTCGGCGAGCGTCACCTTTTCCTTTGCCGCCAGCGGATGCGCAGCCGGTAACAGTGCCACCAACTCATCGTGATAGACCACGCGTTTCTCGAGCCCAGCGGTAAATCCGCGCGCCGTAAAGCAAAAATCAACCACGCCATCGTGCACCCACTGGGCGTTGCGCGTGTAATCACCCTGCTTGAGGGTAAAGTGCACGCCCGGGTGCAGGGCCCCAAAATCGCGGATCACACGTGGCAACACGGTTCGACTCACGTTGGTAAACGTCGCGATACGAATATCGGTCGAGGAGAGCCCCAGCAGCTCCTGGCGCTTGCCCTCGAGCTCGGCCTCGGCGGTCACAATCTGGCGCAGGTACGGCAGATATTGTTTACCGTCGCGCGTAAGCGAAACGCCTTGCTTACCGCGCTCGATAAGCGTGGTGCCCAGCTCGCGCTCGAGCGCCTTGACGGCCTGGCTCACTGCACTTTGCGTATAGCCCAACTCGTCCGCCGCGCGTTTCAGGCTGCCGCAATCGACCACCATACAAACAATCTGATACCGCGATGCCATCGTGCCTCCGCATCAATGCAGCCGTAAAACGTTTTGCCAGCGCTTTTCGTGCCTACTTTAGCATTTCTTAATCATACTGAAGATACATTCGCTTTACTACATCCACATCTGGGAGCAGAATCCTTTGTGCGAAACCGTTCTGTAACAAAAGGAGTCCCATGGATCGCAAAAAAGCAATCGCGCTCTCATTTTCCGTTCCCGTCGCATGGGGCTTTTCGTACCCCCTCATGAAAATCGGCATGGACAGCATGAACGCCACGAGTATCGTCGCGCTACGCTGCATCATCGCCTTTGTGGCCTGTCTGCTGCTCTTCCACAAGCGTGTTTTCCGTATCAACCGCGACCTTATGGTTCGCGCCGCCATCATCGGCGCCATCATGGCAACCGAGCTCACCTGCATGTGCCTGGGCTCCAGCCTCACCTCTGCCTCCACTGCCGGCTTTTTGCAGAGCCTGACGGTCGTGATCGTGCCGTTTGCCAACGCCGCCCTGCTGCG
>JAEZNV010000026.1 GCA_023441725.1 Actinomycetes bacterium
CCACCGTGGCGCCCTCGTCGCGCAGGCGGCAGATGCCCTCCAGGATGGCGTTGCGGCTCTGCGGGTCGACCGCCACCGTGGGCTCGTCAAAGAAGATGAGCTCGGGCTTGTGCGCGATGCCGCAGGCAATGTTGAGGCGACGCGCCAGACCGCCCGAGAGCTTGCCGGGGCGGAACTTGGTAAAGTCGCCCAGCCCGACAAAGTCGATCGCCTCGTCCACGAGCGCGCGACGGCGCTTGCGGTCGTTGATGTACAGGCTACAGAAATAGTCGATGTTCTCGCGCACCGTGAGCTCGCCGAATACCGCCACCTGCTGCGGCACCACGCCGATGCGGCGCTTGAGGTCGTAGCGGGCGGGCGTCATGGGCTCGCCGAACAGCTCGATGGTGCCTTTGTCGTAGGCGAGCAGCTGCAGAATACAGTTGATGGACGTGGTCTTGCCCGAGCCATTGGGTCCGAGCAGGCCAAAGATCTCGCCGGGGGTGATGCTCAGGTTAAAGTGGTCGAGCGCGATAAGATCGTCGTAGCGCTTGACGAGGTTTTCGACGTGGACGATGTCTGTCATGAGGCGGCCCTTCCGTTGATTGCGGCCCGGTACGATTGCATCATCGCAGGAGCCGCCGGCGCGCGCCAGTGAGCTTTGTCACGAGTGCGAGGGGGCAGAGGTGAAAACCCCGCTCGCGCGAGCGATCGACGCCGCTTTGCCGCGTGGGAGGAATGTCACAGTTGCGCAGGCGGTCCCTCCACCACGCGCGGCTTCGCGTACAATACCCGTATGAACAGGCTTTTCGACAAATCGATCGTGCTGGCGTGCTGTATTGCGGCCGCCATGGGTCTTGCTGTGGACGCTTGCCTGGTCGTGGCGTTTTGCCTTGGCGTTATTGCCACCTCACTGGCCGAGGTCGCGCAGGGAGAGCGCACCCGTCGCGCCAGCGAGGCCGGCAGCTACGCTTACATCATCGCGGCTGTCTTCGTGCCGCCGTTTGTGCCGTTTGCGCCTCTCGCCCTCTATGACATCGCGCGACGCGTGCGCCGCGAGCACGCCTGGATCGCGCTGAGCATTGGCTCCGTCTTTACCTTTGCGCTTGTCGCGGACCTTCGCGCCGACGAGCGCACCGCCCGAACGCTCCTGCTGACCACCATCCTTTCGGTTGCCGCCACCTTGTTATCGCTACGTACCGCCCAGTTGGAGCGCGAGCAGCAGCACATGCGCCGCACCCGCGACGAACTGCAGGAACGAGCCCTCGTGCTCGAAGCGCGCAACCGCGATCTTGCCGACCGCCAGGACTACGAAGTCGAGCTCGCGACGCTCGCCGAACGCGCCCGCATCGCGCGCGAAATCCACGATAACGTCGGACACCAGCTCACGCGTGCCTCGCTACAAGCCGAAGCCCTGCGCATGATCCACGCCGACGAGCCCGGCGTCGCCGCCGATTTCGCCGACGTCAAACGCACGGTTGACGAGGCGCTCCAGCTTGTGCGTACTAGCGTCCATGCGCTCAACGACAACGCTGTCGATCTTTCCGTGCAGCTCGAACGCATTGTTGAAGGCGCGCGCTCGGACAGCGGCCCGCAGATTGAGCTTGAGGTTATGACCGAGCATGCACCCGCAAACGTCGCGAACTGCTTTGCGGCGGTCCTGCGCGAGGCGCTCTCCAATACCATGCGCCACGCTTGCGCCCATACTGTCACCGTACGGTGCATGGAGCATCCGTCGTTTTACCAGCTCATCGTTACCGACGACGGCGTGGGCGGGGTCCAAGCAATCGGCCGTTGCGCCGCGGAGGGCATGGGGCTCGCCTCCATGCGCGAGCGCATCGAGGCGCTTGGCGGCACCTTCACCGCCGGTCCGCGCGCCGGTGTCGGCGGCTGGCGCGTGTTTGCCACCGTTCCCAAACAGCAAGGAGATGAGGACCGATGAGGCTCATCGTTGTCGACGACGACCGCTTGGTGGTCGATTCGCTCAAGATAATCCTGGGCGCCCAGCCGCAGATCGAGGTGGTGGGCGCCGGCGCCAACGGCAACGATGCGGTAGCGCTCTACGCCGAGCACTCACCCGATATCGCACTGCTCGACATTCAGATGCCAGGACGCGACGGACTTTCGGCGGCACGCGAAATCCTTGAGCGCGACCCTGCGGCGCGCGTGGTGTTTCTGACGACATTCTCGGATGACGAGTACATTGTGTCGGCGCTCAAACTGGGTGCCCGCGGCTATCTGATCAAAACCGATGTCGCCGCCATTCCGCCAGCGTTGGCGCAGGTCATGGACGGCAAACGCGTGCTCGAGGGTAAGGCGATCGAGGATATCAACTTTGATGGGGCGGACGTCGAGGCCGGCGCGACCCGCCGGCCCGCCGCCTTTGCCAGCCTGACCGACCGCGAGTTCGAAGTCGCCGAGCTCATCGCCCGCGGCCTCGACAACAAGGAGATTGCTGCCACCGCCTATATGGGCGAAGGCACCGTGCGCAACCACATCAGCTCGATCCTTGCCAAAATGGGCCTGCGCAACCGCACGCAGATCGCCATCGCCTACCTGCGAGGGTAGTTGCCCGAAGATTGACCGCCCCGGCAGAGTAAAATGGCTGCTACCGATTTAATGCCATTTCAATACTATGCCGGTTTACTACGATGAATCGCCCACCTTCGACCACGGCAAATTGCGCGCTTGCAAAACCGCAGGTAGAACGCTTGCAGTATTTAGAAAAATGCAGTCATGGTCGGGAATGTCGAATTTATCGTAGTAAACCGACATAGTTTTGTTCAGGCGGCCCTGCACGAGCTCCTCCGCAAGCCTCGCGGGGACCAAAATGATCCGTTTTCTTCGGCCCGCGGAGATCGGCTGACGGCGCCCGCCACGAAATGGGCCCATCTACTACGTTTGACTCGATACCCCCGGCCATAACCGCTTTTCATGAAAAATCGCAGGCGTTCTACCTGCAGTTTTGTTTTTGCGTTTTCGCCATGGTTGAGGGTAGCGGCTTAAACGTAGTAGATGGGCCCATTTCGTGGCAGACGGGTCACGCGGCAGCCCTCGCAAGGCCAAAATGGTCCGTTTCCCTCTGTCCACGGGAGTTCAGGGGCTGGTACTGATATGGTGTCATTTCAAAACTATGCCGGATTACGGGGCTAAAGTCGGGGACCTCATCCATACCTTCATTTTTTGAAAAACGGCAGGCTATCTACCTGCGGTTTTGTTTTTGCGGTTTTCTATATGGTCGGAGGTTCGCTATCCAGCCCCGTAATCCGGCATGGTTTTGTTCGTGGCGGTACAACCGCGCGTTTAAGCGCGGGGCCGGTGGGGCAGTTTTGCCCCACCGGCCCTATCCCAGCGCTATACCAGCCCCAGTCCAGAGTTATTCCGGTTTGGTTTCTACCGCGGGAGTCTTGTTCGCCGCAACCGGAGTGCGGGCGGCGTCCATGCTCAGACAGTGTTTGGGGCAGCTTTCGATGCACTCGCCGCACACCACGCAGGCGTACGGGTCGATCGACCACGTTCCACCCTTGCGATCGACCGCGAGCGCGCCCGCCGGGCAACGCCGCGCGCACATGTCGCAGCAGATGCACACGTCCATGTCATTGACGATATGCCCGCGCAAGCGCTCGGGCGCCGTCAGCTCCTCCTGCGGATAGCAAACCGTGACCGGCTGCTTGACCATAGAACCCAAGGCCGTCTTGGCAAATGTCAGTAAACTCATGCCGCGCCTACCTTTCCGTGCAGCTAATACAGGGGTCGATGGTCAGGATAATCATGGGCACGTTGGCAAGAAGCACGCCCTGCAGCGCATGCGTCAGACCCGCCAGGTTTTGCGACGTCGGCGTGCGCACGCGGAAGCGGTCCAGGTTCTTGGTGCCGTTACCGCGTACATAGTAATATGCCTCGCCACGCGGCTGCTCAATCACAACCTCGCCGCGCGCGCCGTCGGCCGGCGTGAGCTTGGTGCGTCCACCGATGCCGTCGTGCGGAATCTTACCCACAAGCTCCTTGATGATGTCCATGGCCTGCGTGACCTCGGCGCAACGCACCTGGCAGCGGGCATAGCAGTCGCCATCGCTAGCAACGATAGGCTCAAACGCGGCCAGGTCCGCATAGGCGCCGTCGCCGAACATGCGCACGTCGTAATCCACGCCCGAGGCGCGCCCAAACGGGCCGACCATCGAAAGCTCCAGCGCGTCCTTCTTGCTGATCACGCCCACGCCATGCAGGCGCTCGCCGCAGCTATTGTCGTCCAAAAACGTATGCACCAGGGCCTCGTAGTCGGGGCGCATGGCGTCAAGCGTCTGGACAATGCCTGCCAGCTCGGAGTCCTCGATGTCGTGCTTAAGGCCGCCGATCTCGTTAATCGAAAGGATCACGCGGCCGCCGCAGGTGCTCTCAAAAATCTTGAGAATTTGCTCGCGCAGCGTCCACGAGCGATAGAACAGCGCCTCGAAGCCAAAGGCATCGGCGAGCAGGCCCAGCCACAGCAGGTGCGAGTGGATGCGCGAAAGCTCATGCAAAATGGTGCGGATATACTGCACGCGGCCGGGCACCTCGATATCGAGCATGCGCTCGCAGGCGCTGGCATAGCCGTAACTGTGGCCCACGGCGCAGATGCCGCAGATGCGCTCGGCGATGTAGCCAAACTGATGCATGTCGCGCTTTTCGGTGAGCTTCTCGAGTCCGCGGTGCACAAAGCCGATCTGCGGAATTGCCTCGAGAACGCGGTCGTCCTCGATCACCAGGTCCAGATGAAGCGGCTCGGGCAGCACCGGGTGCTGCGGGCCAAACGGAATAACGGAGCGATGCGCCATGGACCTTACGCCTCCTTTTTCTGCTTGTCGCGAGCGGCCTTGGCGGCAAGCGCCGCGCGGACCTTGGCCGCTTTCTCGGGATCCATGGCGGCGAGCTTTGCTTCCAGCTCGGCGGCTTTGAGCGCGGCCTTGGCAGCGGCATCGTCATGCTGAGCATCGGAGCCGGCAGCCGCAGCGGGCTGAGCAGCGGCGCTCGCGGCATCGCCGGCACCCGCGGCGCCCTCCCCCGCAGCCGCAGCCGCGGCGGCCTTTTCGGCCGCAGCCTTGCGCGCCTTGGCCTCTGCAGCCGCGCGGACCTTCATGGCTTTCTCGCGCGCAGCCTTCACCTCGGGCGTGATAACGCTCATGGGCTCGGCGGTCGAGACCTGGTAGAAAAAGCCCTTAAAGTCGAGCTGCATGTCGATGATGGCAAGACCAAAAAGGTCATGCGCCTCGTTCTCAAACGGGAACACCGCCGGATAGTACGAGCTGATGGACGGAATCTCCTGGTACTGGTCGATGCCCTCGACTACCAGATTCTCAATCGCATAGTTTCCGTCCCGCGCAATCTGCTCCTGAGCAGCACGAACGTTGATAAACGCATAGACCAGGCGATACGAGCCGTCGTCGACGTTGCGCTCGGCGTGCATTTGCACAAAGCGCGCGCCGACACCCTTGAGCGCCTGCACATGTGACAGGAGCTCGTCGATCCCGACGATGGTATAGATTGCCTTTTGCATTACTCGGCCTCCTTTGCAGCGGCGGGTGCGGCGGGCTTCTCAGCAGGTACGTCGCCAGCGGCGGCCGCGTCGCCGGCCCCAGCCCCGGCCCCCGCAGCCACAAACCCGTCCTCGCCCAGCTCAACGCCACCGTCCCAGGCAGCGGCGCCGCCCACGGTAAGCGGGTCGCCGCCAGCGCGCATCACGGCCTCCTTCTGGTCCAGAATGCCGCACGCCTCAACGATGGCATCGATCACCGTCTCGGGGCGAATGGCGCACCCGGGCGCGTACACGTCCACGGGAATCGCGCGGTCCACGCCGCCGATCACGTTATAGGCATCGCGGAACACGCCGCCCGAGCACGCGCAGATACCGCAGGCCACCACGCACTTGGGCTCGAGCATCTGGTTGTAGATCTGACGCACGACGGGCAGGTTCTGGGCATTGACCGACCCCGTCACCAAAAAGATATCCGCATGCTTGGGGTTGCCGGTGTTGACCACGCCAAACCGCTCCGCATCGAACAGCGGCGTGAGCGAGGCCAGCACCTCAATATCGCATCCGTTGCAGCTCGAGCCGTCGTAATGAATAACCCACGGCGAGCGCGACATTTTATGATCCATGGATGCCGCCTCCTAAATAAAGACGTCGACGAGGATGGGCATAAGGTTGAGCAGGCCAAACACCAGCGCCACGCCCCAGCCGAGCTTAAAGCAGCTGCGCCAGGTGCTGCGTGCGAAAGTGTTGTCGATCAGCACCTCGACAAAATACGTCACGGCCATCACGACCAGAGCAACTACCCAGCTCACGGGGTTGTCCCAAACAAAGAACATGCCCACCCACATCAAAAACAGCACGGTCTCGCACCAGTGCATAAGAGTCATCTTGGCCAGCGTGCCGCCGCTCATCTCGGTGGCGACGCCCTGGACGATCTCCTGATGCGCATGATGCGAGTACGAAAGATCGAACGGCGACTTGCGCAGCTTGATGGTGAGCACCGCGAGTAGCGCGAGGAAAATGGGCGCGCTGTACACGATGATGGGGGCCGACTGCCCCGTCACGGCGATGGAATCGAAGCTGTCGGAGGCAAGGTACAGGCCCACGCTCATCAGCAGAACGGCGGGCTCGTAACTCATAACCTGCAACAGCTCGCGGTCGGCGCCGACCTGGGCAAACGGGCTTTGTGTCGAGGCGGACGCCAGCACCACAAAGAGCGCGGCGAGCGTCACCTTAAAGGCGCACAGCAGCGTGTTGGAACCCGACACAAAGATGCCGCCGCCCACGACGGTAAAGATGAGCGCGCACGCCATGTAGGTATCGTCCATGGTGTTTACGCTGGCAGGGGCCTTGCGCAGGAGCTTGGCAACGTCGTAGAAGGGCTGCAGCAGGCGCGGACCCACACGGCCCTGCATGCGGGCCGATAGTTTGCGGTCAAGGCCGTCAATCAGGCCGCCCACAAGCGGCGCCAGCAAGGCAAACGCCACGGTGCCAATAAAAATGCCCACGACGCCCGAGCCCTCGAAATACTTACCGCGCAGCACCGAGGGCGCGCTCATGGCAAGCCGCTCGGGCCCAATCCACGCGCAACACAGCAGCGCAAACAAAATAATACTGCAGCACACGACGCTACCCGCGGGGCCAATACGCTTCTCGCCAAGGGCGTCCTCCGAGTACCAATTGCGCTTTTCGGCCTTCACCTCGTGTCCCATCGAGCCGCGGAAATGGCGGTAATTGTCGGTTCCCACACCCGAAAGATATACGTTTACGTGCGGTTTGTTGCTCACGCGGAACGACGTCAGCAGCACTACGGCGATAAACGCCACGATAACCACCATCAGATACATGGCGTCCTTGCCAATAACGTACGGCACGCGGCCAAACACCATGGCCAAGTAAGGCGACACCAGACCGCTCGAGATAAGCGGGAACGCCACGCAGCACAGAATCAGCAGCGCGGCGATGGTGTTGAGCGCCATCCATTCGGTCTTATGGACATTGACCTCAACGTTTTGAGCCGTGGGGTCGACGCCCGAAAGCTTGGCAAGCCACTTGCCCCAGAAGTAAAACGTCGCGGCCGAGCCAAAGGCAAGCACCATGATCATGAGCACGTTGCCGGTCT
>JAEZNV010000050.1 GCA_023441725.1 Actinomycetes bacterium
CGGCCGACAACTACAGCGAGAAGCTCAACAACGCCGACGCTACCATCATCGTCCAGTCTGGCTCGACCGCCGAGGCCTTTGCCCAGGAGAACTTCCCCAAGGCCAAGATCGTCCCCTACAAGGACGCTACCGAGTGCTTCAGCGCCCTGCAGTCCGATAAGGGCGACGCCGTAGTCACCAACCGCTCCGTTGCCAGCCAGCTGACCGCTGAGCAGTTCAACACCTGCCAGACTATCAAGCAGATCAGCACCGGCGAGGAGTACGCCATCGCCATCAACCAGGGCAACACCAAGCTCAAGGACGACATCAACCAGGCCATCAAGGACCTGACCGACGACGGTACCGTTGACGCCCTCATGGCTAAGTACAACATCAAGTAAAATTACTACTTGATGAAGCACGGGCCCTTTCCGTTTTCGCGGAGAGGGCCTTTGCGCTTATGGAACGGATTCCGTTCGCCTTGTTTTGTCGGTAACTTATACGTTAGGAGCCACCTTGTCTCGACTGAATAAAGGGGCCATAGGTCAGCTTGCTTCGCTGCTCCAAAGACTAGCCTGCGTCCTTTCCGTGGCGCTCGCGCTGGCGTGCGCGGGGGCCTTCGTGCCTTCGACGGCGCAGGCGCTTGAGACTGCAAAGATCACTGCACGCCCCAACACTGGATCGGGTAGCGACGTGGTCGGCGGCACCGAGACGCGCATTACTTGGGAGGTCCAGGCCGATGCCGACGAAGAACTGAGCGGCCTTTCGCTCAAGTTTGCCGACGGTACGACGTTTGGTGCCGATGACACGCGCCTGACGATGCTTTCCGGCGACGACCTGATGGATCGCACGCCCATGAAGCCCACGTGCAAGGTAGACGGGCAGACGCTCAAGATTGACTTTGGCGAGACGGCACCTGCCGGCGGTTATTTCCGCGTCGAGGTCTATGGCGTGACGTTCCCCGTCGAGGGCGGCGATGAGGCCTTTAGCGGCACCTATACGCTCGCCGACGGCTCGACCAAGAAGATCTCCAAGATTCCTTCCGTTGAGATTAAGGGCGTCACGGCGTTTGATAACTTCTTGGCCGACCTTAAGGAACAGCCCTGGGTTGAGGCTTGGAATTCCAATATGTTCCTGCGTCTGTTCTTAAACCCGGTCATTTTGGTCCAGAGCCTGCCGATCGTCTTTAAGGGCTTCCTCATGTCGCTCTCGATCGTGCTTGTGGCATTTCCGCTGGCAATTCCCTTTGGTTTTGCGCTGTCGCTCATGCGCATCTCCAAGTCGCGCATTCTGCGTTGCCTTGCTGGCATCTATGTGAACATCATTCGTGGCACGCCTGCGTTCCTGCAGATCTACATTGCGTTCTTTGGCCTGCCGCTGGCTGGCGTCAAGGTGGATGACTACGTTCTGGGCGTGATCGTCATGGCCATGAACTCGTCCGCGTATCTGTGCGAGATCTTCCGCGCCGGTATTCAGTCGATCCCCAAGGGTCAAAACGAGGCCGCGCGCTCGCTGGGCATGAATGCCTTCCAGACATTGCTCTACGTTATGATCCCGCAGACGTTCCGCAATGTCCTGCCTACACTGACCAGTGAGTTTATCCTGCTCTACAAGGATACGTCGCTGCTTGCCGCCGTGGGTGTGGTCGAGATCGTCATGAACGCGCGTACGATTGTCGCCACGACGGGCTCCATTACCCCGTACGTGGTTGCCGCCCTGTTCTATCTGGTCATCACGTTGCCGCTTGCTCGTTTGGTGAGCGGTCTCGAGGCGAGACTGCTGGGTACGGCCGAGGCCAAGAAGAAGCGTCCTGCCAAGAGCGCCGGGCAGGTTGTCGCTACGCCCGCCGATCACATTGCCGGTCTATAAGGAGGTCCTGTTATGAGCGAAACGAATTCCAACGAGGTCGTCGTCAGCATTAAGAACCTCCAGAAATCCTTTGGCGACAATGTAGTCCTGCGCGATATCGATTTGGATGTGCACAGGGGCGAGGTCGTCGTAGTCCTGGGTCCTTCGGGATCAGGTAAGTCGACGATGCTGCGCTGCATCAACCGCCTTGAAGAGCCTACGAGTGGCTCCATCATGGTGGAAGGCGTGGATGTGTGCGCCAAGGGCGTCGACTTAAATAAGGTACGCACGCATCTTGGCATGGTGTTTCAGCAGTTCAACCTGTTCCCGCACCTGTCGGTCAAAAAGAACGTCACGCTTGCCCAACAAAAGGTGCTCAAGCGCAGCAAGGAAGAAGCCGAGAAAATAGCCCTCGAGGAACTCACCAAGGTTGGCCTGGCCGAGCGCATCGACTTTATGCCGAGCCAGCTTTCGGGTGGCCAGCAGCAGCGCGTCGCCATTGCCCGCGCTTTGTCGATGAACCCGCACGTTATGCTTTTTGACGAGGCCACGTCGGCGCTTGATCCCGAGCTCGTTCGCGACGTTTTGGGTGTTATGCGTGATTTGGCGCGCGACGGCATGACCATGATCGTCGTGACGCACGAGATGGGCTTTGCCCGCGACGTTGCCGACCGCGTGGTCTTTATGGACGGCGGCGTTATCGTGGAGGAGGGCTCGCCGAGCGAGGTCTTTGACCATCCCAAGAGCGAGCGCACCAAGGCGTTCTTGGGCAACATTTCCTAGATTGCATTGATATTTGAGCATAGTTTGAGTTGACGGGCTGTGGCGATGCTGCCGCGGCCCGTTTTGTATTTTGGCTAAAAGACAGCCGTTACCCCCCCGTGGACTCTTCGGACACATGTTTGGTGAATTCTGTGGACGCGGTATGGGGCGCGTGTCAACCATGCGGCCTTTCATACAATGACATGTTGTTTGAAAAGAAGCCGGACCGAGGGTGCGCTTGGCGCATAAAAAGGGAACTGGGTGGGAATCCCAGACAAGGCGGTTACTGTGTGCGGGGACGTTGTCTTTGCGAGTCAGATTACTTGCCCACGGTCTTCTCGTGTCGAGGGTCTTTTGGAAGCCGCTGGATTCCGGTGAACAAAAGATGACATCATATATTGCTCCTATGCGCCCCGCCTGTTGTGCGGGCCATTGTTGCGTGCTGTCAGGTGCGGGCGCCCCGTTGTGTCTCGTTTCCCTTTACATGATCGGCCTCGATTCTTGTTGAGGTAATGATCTTCCGATTCAAAGGGGAGTGGGATGCTCAATAACATCCGAACTGTTGCGAGGAAATTCCTCGTGGTGTTCATGGCGTTAATCTTTGCCAGCTCGAGCACCGGAATGACTGCATTTGCCGAGGAGGTGGGTGCGGGCGTAGCCGTGATGGCCGATCAGGTTGCCGCGGCGACCGATGCTGAGCAGGGCACGTCTAGCGAAGATAAGCCTTCTGCCGATGCTGAAATTGGCGTGTCCGAGGACGGCGACAGCGCACAGGAGCAAGAAAGCTCCGATGTTGCCGCGCCGTCCGTTGTGTCCAACGGGGAGACTTCGGCCGCGCAGGCCGAAGTGGCCGGAGCTTCTACGGGGGTAGCGCGCCCGGGCGAGACGGTTGTCGTCAACGACGCGGCCGATATGCCTTCGGTCATCGAAGCCGGCGCTACCGTAAAACTCGGTGCGAACATTTCGATGGGTGCCGACCAGCAGATTGAGACCGTTGCCGGCGTGTTGGACGGTCAGGGTCATACCGTCACCATTAGCGGCAAGGCCGTCGCGAACAACGTAACGGGAACTATCCAGAACCTAGGCGTGACGGGCTCCGTCTCGAGTAGCGATAATGTGGGCTCCATCGCCATGACGCTTTCCGGTACCGTTCAGATGTGCTGGTCCACGGCGAGCGTGAACCTGAGCGGTTGGATGGGCTATGCCGGCGGCCTGGTCGGCGGCATGGCGTCCGGCAAGATCGTCAATTCCTATTTTGCCGGTTCGGGCGTCGAGATGAATGGCGGGCTGGTGGGCGAGGCCCGGGCTGGCTCGCTTTCGAATTGCCTCTATACCGTAGGTTTTTCGCCTGCCGAGATAAATAGCCCTAGCGGCTTTAACAAGGGAAACGCGGCTAAAGCCGCCGACCTCTCTTCTGCTGAATCACTCGCCGTGCTCAATACCGATGTGCCGTCGACTGGCTTTTCCTGGGTGTCCAACGGTGGCCTGCCCTTGCTTGTGAGCGGCTCTGCCCCCGTCGTTGTCAATAAGGACGCGCTCGTCGCGGCTATCACGGCCGCCGAGGCGCTCAATGAGTCAGACTACACAACGGATTCCTGGTCCGCCTTTGCCGCTGCTCTTGCGGAAGCCAAAATCGTCAACGATAACGACGATGCATCTCAGTCCGACGTAAATGCGGCGGTCAAGACGCTCAAGGATGCCTCGGATGCGCTTGAGAAAAAGAAGCCGACGGCTCCCGTCGCCCAGCCCGAGAGTGTCAAGCACATCAAATCGCAGGGCGACTTCATATCTATGAACGTTAAGGACGCAAATAACTACTATGTGCTCGACCGCGATATCGTGATTGACGAAGAGTGGTTCTTTGGTCCTTCGGGTGAGCTCAACTGCACGTTTGACGGCCAGGGTCACACCATTACCTTCAACAATGGCGGTGGCGTTAAGTCGCTCTTCGCAAGCGTCGGCTCCTCCGGCGTTGTCCAAAACGTCTCTTTCGCCGGCGAGCTTAAGCAGGCGGTCGACGGCAAATCGTTCGGCCCGCTCGGCAACCAGATTAAGGGTGCCGTTATCAACTGCTCCACGTCTGTTACGGGCAAGGGCGTTGTGGGCTTTGGCCGTACGCTCGAAGGCGGCGTAATTTCTAACTGCGTGTCTACCGCTGCAGCGACCGGCGGCGTGCTTTTTGCGAGTTATGGCTCTGGTCAGCTCGTCAATACGTACTGGCAGGAAGGCCTTACCAACAAGGCTCAGTTCCCCGCAAAGGCGCTCATCAACTCCTATGCTGTCGATGCCGACGACATGAAGACGGAGGCCTTTGTCGAAAATCTCAACGTCAACCGTGGCGAAAACGGTAGCGCGTGGGGTATGGGAGCCGATGGCTTGCCGTATTTTGGTGAGGACCAGGACTACGAATCGCCCGAGAGCCCTGCCGCAAACAATAAATACGAGGTGACGTTTACATCTGCGCGCACCGGCAAGACCGTGACTGCCGCCGATGGTATGCTCTACCCGTCTCCCGACGATGTCGTGGTGGGCGAGAACGGCGCTGCCTGCGTCTCGGGCACACTTGAGCTCAAGGGTTTGCCTAAGGGTGCCAAGGTGACTTGGGGCACTCCGGACGCTAACAGAGGAGATATCGCCGTTAACGAGGAAACGGGCCTGCTGCACGTATACAACGATGCCGTGGGTACGGTGACCGCTACGCTTCATAAGGATGACGGCACCACCGAGAACGTTGCGACCGTCGTGGTGAAGGCGATCTCCAAGCCTATTGATGATTTCCAGATTTGGTACAACGGCGAAAACGTGACGGGCGGCACTATTGCGGTTACGGGCTCCGAGGTCAAGAATCTCGAGATCCGTGTTCATTACACCGACGCCGCCGAGGGCGAGTACACCCCTGTTTCCTATACGCGCTTTCGCTTTGCGGGTACGCCTTCGAACGTACTCTATTCCAATCCCGGATCGGCATGCTTCTACTTTAAGAAGGCGGGCGAGGCCACGATTTGGGTCTCCTCGCGAACGAACGTCGACCTTGCCGATAAGAGCGTAAAGGTCACCTCGACCTATGTGCCGGCGACGAGCATTTCGCTTGGCTACAACGAGGACGGCAAGACGGTCTATCTGCATGGCCGTAATCCGCTTGCCAAGGGTGCTTTCCTCACTGACAAGGCTGCACCGATCGTGGGCCCGGAGCATGCGAGTGACCGTGCAAACTACACGGTCACCTCGAGCGATACTGCGGTCGCCGAGTACACTACAAGCGGCGATATTGGATTTACGCCGTACAAGGCCGGCAAGACGACGTTCGAGGCGACGGTCAAAAACCAGGACGGCAGCGTTATCTCCTCGGGCAAGCGAGAGGTTACCTACGCTTACCGAAACCCGCTGAAATCGGTGACGATTGCAAATGTTCCCGTGTCCATTAAGGCCGGCAAGACGGTCGGGCTCGACCTGAGCTATACGGGCGCAAACGATGCCGAGGGCTGGAGTGTCTCCGAGCCCGGCATGATATGGACCGTGACGAGCGCAGACGGCCAGGATGCGTCGGATGCGGTGTGCATCGACCGTCGTGCTCTCGGTGACTGGAAGCACGTTGACGGCGCTCCCGACGACGGGCTGTTTGTAGCGAGCGGAACCTACGTTCTAACGGCCAACAAGGCCGGTACCTATACGGTGACGGGTACGCCGGTCGACCAGACTGCCGGCGCCAAGGCTGTCTCCTTTGAGATTACGGTTGACGGTATCGCCGCCTCGCCGGATAACGAGGCACAGGCCGATGAGGGTGCCCTCTCCGCCGCCAAGTACTTTGACGCTAACCGCACGACCGATGCGTACACCTATGGTCAGGAATGGGAAATCTACGCCTTCGCAAAATCGGGGCGCATGATCGACGACGCACTTATCCGGAATTACAAGAAGTCTCTTGCCGACCATAAGGCCGAGTGGGCCGGTAGCACCGCCAAGGTAACGGATTGCGAGCGCGTTGCGCTTACGTTGGCCGCACTTGGCGAGGACATTACGTCTTTTGACGGCGTGAACCTTGCTGCTGTCATATGCTCTCACGGCGACCTTGCGGCTTCGGCGAATAACTTGGTCTATGCGTTGATCGCCCTTGACGAGGCGCGCGTTTCGGATGAGGCGCTGTCTGCATTCGGCTCATCCTGGACACGCGCTCAGCTTGTTTGCACGCTGCTCACGTTCCAAAACTCGGATGGCGGCTTTACCATTGATACGGCTGGTGCAAGCAACGTCGATGTGACCGCCATGGCGCTGCAGGCGCTTGCGCCCTATGTTGACGGCGACGCATGTGCCGCTGCCCTGGCTTCGAATGGTCAGCTCTCGGTTGCGTCCGCTGTCGACAAAGCGCTCGGCTTCCTTAAGGGGCAGATGAACGGTCTTTGCGATTTTGGGTCTGTTGAGTCGAATGCCCAGGTGCTGCTTGCTCTTGTGGCGCTTGGCAAGGACCCCGCAAATTCCAAGAACGGGTTTGCGGCGGGCTCAAATAGCCTGATTACCGCGATTGCCGCCTATGAAGTTGCCAACGGCAAGGGATACGCTCACACCATGGGATCAGACGGTAAGCCCGGCAATGCCAACGCGCTTGCCACCGTGCAGGTCTTGCGGGCCCTTTCGGCCTATAAGTTCGCGGGTACCGGCGTGAGTTGGACCAAGATCGGCAATGTGAAAGCCGGCACCGCCAAACCGAGCGGTCCTCAAGAGCCTGTGACGCCCGAGGTCCCCGTGCCTACGGTTCCGACGAAGAACCCGACACCTGCGGTCGTGCCGCCCGCCTCGCAGGATGGCAACGGCACCGGTGGAAAGCAGGGCGCTACCACTTCGAAGGATGGCGCGAAGCCGGAGACGGCGGAGCACGCGGATTCAAACAAGAGCGAATCCAACAAGAAGTCTAGCTCTGACAAATCTTCTGGTTCGAAGGCGAAGACCGCTACTGCCGCCGCATCGCGCAAGGATGCCTCGGCTGGGCAGAGCGGCGTGAATCCTGTTGCCGTTGCCGGTGTCGCCGCGGGCATCGTGTGCCTTGCGGTCATTGGCGCGTGGTTCGTGCGTTCCCGTAAGAACGCATAGCAATTCAATGTGCAGAGCGCCCGCCGCCTGCCGCGCGGGCGCGACTATGCCACCTATGCGCGGATTTATAGATGAACGGGCCCCGGGTCTTGACGACCTGGGGCCCGTTTACGTTGCGGTTGGCGTGGCGATGGGAGTTTTAAGCCAGCTCGGCGCCCAGGGCCTTGCAGCCGGCTGCGGCCTCGTCGTCAGGCGCGTCGAAGCAGATGACGGTATCGACGACATTGACGCCGGTCTCATCGGCGTCGGCCTTCCAATTGTCCATCCACTCGCCCTCGGCCCACGAATAGGAGCCAAACAGGACGACCTTCTTGTCGCCCAGATTCTCCTTGACCTCATCCCACATCGGCTGGAACTCGTCGTACTCGAGTTCCTCGGAGCCCATGGCGGGGCAGCCGAAGGCGATGGCGTCGTAGTCGGCGGTCTTGTCGGCAGAGAAGTCGGCACAGGGGATGACCTCGGCCTCGGCGCCGGTGGACACCGCGCCCTCTGCGACGAAGTTTGCCATGGCCTCGGTATTGCCCGTTCCGCTCCAGTAGACGACGGCGATCTTGCTCATGTTAGGTCCTTTCGGTTGTGCGGCACGCAGCCGCGTTTTGTATGTTCTATCGGGCTGCCTGAACAAGCTGTTCCAAGGTGCAGCCCTGCTGATAGATGTAGGTAAGGTATTGCGTGCATGCGCGATAAGCGTCAAAGGTCGCAAGCGCTTGTTCGACGTTTGAGTACACCTTCCAAGCACCAAAAACCTTGTAGTTTTCGCCGTGCTGGGCAATAAACTGATGCACGTCTTCGTAGGGGTAGCCCAAAAAATACCCAATTTCGTGAGGAAACTCGCATGCGCAGCTCTTATCGCACGCTTCGTTCTGAGCGAGAACGCAAGGTCCGCTGTCGCAGGCGCTTTCCGCAACGTTGCTGCTCGCCAGCGTAATGCGTGCGGCTAGATGCACAAGGGATGCGGACAGGTTGCCAACGTCGTAGCCTTCGGTGGCAAGAGCTGCTGCGGCTCGAGGGTCGGATAAGTAGCGCATGAGGGCGGCGGGGCGGTACACGTAGATCAGCGCTCCGCAGGGACGCCAGACCAGGACGCTCATGTGGATGCCGAGTGGCTCGAGCTCGCGGTTGCATTGGGCTATGACGGCAAGCAGACGCGTGCGACGCGCTTCGATATGAGGGTTGCCGGGCTGTTCGTTTTGGTTTGCGTAGGGACCGGGATAGGTAAAGAGTGAAGCGGGTTTGATGCCCGCGAGCGTGGGGGAGCAGTTGCGCACGACGGTCGTTTGAAACGTTGGAATGTCGATGGTTCGAGTCACGGTGCTCCTTTCGGTTCCTTATCTGTTAACCTAGGAAAACTTATACACGAAAGTAAGCCTTGGTCAACTAAAAAGTTTGAATTGGGAAACTATTTGACCGAACTGACACGAGTTTGGGGTAAGATGGGGGACACCCCATGGGGGTATTTGGCTAGAGCTTTAATGGGAGGGGAACATATGGAAGACCTGCTTAACCCTGCAAATCTTATCGTGCTTGCCGTAATTGCCGTCGGCATGTTTTTTGGATTGCGACGTATTGTCGCCTCGACGCACGGCAAAAGCTGTTGCAGCGATGGCGCGTGCGGTAAGAAGATCAAGAGGGCTGTGGTGACCGATACCGATGAGTCTCACTACCCCTATAGCGCAGAACTGCTCATCGGCGGTATGAGCTGCGACGGCTGTGCTCAAAACGTCGCGAATGCTTTGAATGCGCTGGATGGCATTTGGGCCACGGTGACGTATGCCGATCACACGGCGAACGTGCGCTCTAAAAACCCAATCGATCGCGAGGCGCTCGAGGGCGCCGTGAAGGGCGCAGGCTATTACGTCATGAAGCTATAGGGTCGGACGTATCGCTTGCGCCTAGGCACGGCCGCGCAGCTCGATATCCTGGATATCGTCGAATTTGATGGCGATGTCGCGGAGTTTGAGCAGCTTGAACGCGGGAAGCACCTCGTCGAGAATGCCGGTGCGGGCACGATAGCCATACGTATCGTAATAGGTGACGCGCACCAGGTCGCCGCGCTTGAGCCCCTCGAGCTTATTCGAAAGCTCGAGGGCTTTTTCTTCCGTCAGTTCACATTTGGGCTCAACGGTAATCTCTTGCTTGCGTACGAGCTCGTAGTATCCCGTGAGAGCGGCGAATGGCATAAACTGTGCGGCGCGGTTGGCGCGGACGGCACCGTTGGCGGTAAGTTTGGGGTCGGCGACACGCCGCCTGCCCTCGGGGTCGGCCAGACGCTCAAAGGCGGTTGGCGGGCGCATAGGTTGTTGCTTGGGTTTAGGCACGATGTCCCCCAACCTGGTCGTTGCGTTCGCGTGCGGTGGCGCCGGCGGTAAAGCTCAGTCCTTTGACCAGGGCGTTCTTGCCATATTTGCCTTTTACGGCCAGCACAGCGCGGGCCAGGTCGCGCTCGCGCCCGTCGGCCTCGACATCGCTAAATAAATCGATGGTGGCAAATTCTTCGGGCATAAGGTTTCCGAAGCCCAGGTTAATACGTTTGACAGGTCGTTTGGGATCGACGGTCTGCGCCCACAGGTCATCGAAGTAGCCCATGATCTTCTTAAACGAATTGGTTCGTTCGGGTAGCTTTCGAGACGCGTTGGAATGGGCAAAGAGCGCGGCATAACCGCCACGCGGCTTACCGCCGTGCTCGCCCACGAAGATGCCGTCAATCGCCTGTGCCTCGCGAACCATGCGACGGCGCTCGTCGTCGCGCTGGACGGGCTTGGGCGCGCGGGGTGCAAGTTCGGGGCCATCGCTTGCGGTTGGCTCGACACCTGAGGTGCTTGAGCGTAGGTGCCCGCAGCCGTCGATGTATTGCGCTGTGCCGCTGGCATCGAGCCGGCGGATATCAGCACGCTCGCTTGCATAGCCCACAAAGAGCGAGATGCTGTCGCAGACCACGTGCTTGTCGACCAGGTCCAGTACGGCTGCATCGACCATCTCGCGCAACACCGTATAGGCCTGTTCGTAGGCATAACCCTTCGAGAGCACCTGTCCGGTCGTGGTCGAGGTTGCCTGGGGGCGATAGGCCTGGATGTCGGCAATGGTTGTCGGTTCGCGCCCAAAAGCGTGGTCGATCAGGTACTCGGCATTGACGCCGAGCTCGTCATAGAGCAGGTTCTCGTCGAGGGCCGCGACGCCCATCAGGTCGTAGACGCCGTACTTTTCGAGACGCGCCGCCACGCCGGGGCCAATACCCCAGATGTCGGTGATGGGGCGATGCGGCCAGATCTCCTTGCGAAAGGTCTCGTCGTCAAGTATCCCGATACGGCTGGGCGCGTGTTTGGCGGTGATGTCGAGCGCCACTTTTGCTTGGAATAGGTTGGGTCCGATACCGACCGTTGCGGTGATGCCGGTGCGGCGCAAAACTTCGTCGCGCAGCATGCAGGCAAAGCCTTCGTCATCGGTGTGATAGAGGTCCAAATAGGGCGTGACGTCGATAAAGCACTCGTCGATCGAATAGACATGGACGTCTTGCGGGCTTACGTACTCCAGGTAGATACCGTAGATCTGCGCCGATACCTCCATATAGTGCTGCATGCGCGGTACGGCTTTGATGTAGTCGATGCCGTTGGGAATTTCGAACAAGCGGCAGCGGTTATGGATGCCGAGGTCCTTCATCGCCTGCGTGATGGCCAAGCAGATTGTCGTGCGGCCGCGAGACTCGTCGGCCA
>JAEZNV010000099.1 GCA_023441725.1 Actinomycetes bacterium
TTGACGCAGCAGAGAAGTGGTTCGTCGAGCGCGGGCTCGAGGTCAACGAGGAGTCGCGCGTGCTGCTGCCCGACGGCGGCACCAAGCTCGTGTACTTTAAGCGCGAGTTCGCCGGCTTCGCCGTGCACCTGTGCCGCGAGTAGCGCATAAGCTGCTACAGCTAGCAAAAAGGGATAGGGCCGCGTGGCCCTATCCCTTTATTTATGCCGAGGGGCTTCCTAGCGCGGCAGGCGAATCGTAAAGCGGCTGCCGACGCCCTCGACCGAGGTCACGCCGATGACACCGCCATGGCTATCGACGATCCACTTGGCAATGGCAAGCCCCAGACCCGAGCCCTGCGCGCCGGCATCGCGTGCGTTGTCGGCGCGGTAGAACCGTTCAAACGCATGAGCTGCGGATTCCTGGTTCATGCCGATACCCTCGTCCTCAACACTTATGTCGATCGTGCCCATGCCCGCATCGGGCGCTACGCCAAATGTGACGGTCGTTCCCGCATCCGAGTACTTGGCGGCGTTTTGCACGATCACGCGCAGAGCCTGCTTCACGAGCGCCACGTCAACGGGCGCGTCGCAGCGCGGGTCGCTGACAAGTGCAGCGTCAAAGGCCAGCCGATACGTGTGCTCGGTATCGATCATCTGCGATTCCTCGCAAACCTCGCCGACCAGTGCGGCTAGGTTGGTATTCGCGCGCCGCAGCACGGTGCGGCCGGCATCGCCGCGCGCCAAAAACAGCAGCTGCTCCACGAGCTCCTGCATATGCTCGCTTTCGGTCTTGAGCGAGGCGATGGACTCTGCTAGCACGTCCGGGTCGTCTTTGCCCCAGCGGTCGAGCATGTTCACGTAGCCCTGAATCACCGCGATGGGCGTACGCAGCTCGTGACTCGCATCGTTGACAAAGCGCATCTGCTGCAGCTTTGCCTCTTGCATCTGGCGCAGCAGGCGGTTGAGCGCGATCTCGATACTCGCCAGGTCGGCGTCGCCGGTGGTGACGCTCGGCGAGTCGACGCTTGCGCGCTCGATGGCCTGCTCCAGCGTTTCCATCTTGCCGCCGGAGAGCTGCATGCGGCCGAGTTCGTCCACGCGCAGGGCCAGATCGTTGAGCGGCGCCATGGTGCGGCGCACGCGGCGGGCGCCGCCGAGCATGTTGAGCACGCTGATGACCTGCCAACCCACAACGACAAGGTAGAGAGGCCATAGCTTGACCAGATCCTGCGCGAGGGGGAAGGTCTTGGTGGTACGCGCAAGCTCGACGGTATAGGTAAGCGTTGTCAGATCCCAGCCGCGTGCTGGCGTCAGCGACATGCCGTGAACGGTGGCGCCTGGAATCCATCCTGCGGTAAACGCGCCGTCGGGTAGCGTCTGGTTGTATCCATAGACGAGGATCGCCGCCGCAACAAGCAGCAGTAACAGATCCAGCCAGACGTAGCTTACCAAGCGGCGCCACATGTAGCTCCAGTTGATGGCGCGGGCGATGGAGGTGACGCGCTTGGTCTCGGCGTTACGCGCGGCAGACATAGCCCACCCCGCGCACGGTCTGGAGGATGCGGACACCGCCAGCGTCCTCGATCTTGGCGCGCAGGTGCGCGATGTGCACGTCGACGTTGTTGGTGTCGCCCACGTATTCGTAGCCCAGCGCCTCGTGCGCGATGCGCTCGCGTGTGAGCACGGTGCCGGCATGTGCCATAAGCAGGGCGAGGACGTCGAACTCGCGGGCTGTCAGTACGATGGGCGAGCCGCCGACCGTGACTTCGCGGCGGTCGGGATCGAGCGCGACCGAGCCCACGACGAGCGCGGCGGGGGAGGGCGAGGCGGATGCCTGGGCCGAGCCGCCGGCCAGGGGCATCGCAATGGTACCGGCGCCCACGCCGCCCACTACGTTCGCCCCGGCACCGATGCCGCCAACGCCCGAAGCCGCCCGCACGGCCTCCGAGCGCTTTAGCGCCACGCGGATCCGTGCGAACAGCTCCTCAATCGCAAACGGCTTGGTCAGGTAATCGTCAGCACCGGCGTCGAGCCCGGCCACCTTGTCCATCACGGCATCGCGCGCGGTGACCATAATCACCGGCACATCCTTGTGCTTGCGGACGCGTCGCAGCACCTCCATGCCGTTGAGCTGCGGCAACAGCACATCGAGCAGAATCAGATCGTAGTTGCGCTCCAGCGCCAGGTCAACGGCGGTGCGGCCATCGGCAGCGTGTTCCACCTGATAGCCCTCGTGCTCAAGCTCGAGCGTCACAAAGCGGGCGATTTTCTCTTCGTCCTCTACGATCAGGATTCGTGCCATACGTGCCCCTATCTGCGATTACTTGTCGTCGTTCAGATTTTGCTTGATGCCGTCCGCGGCATCGGCGGCGTGGTCCATCAGGTTGTTGATGCTGCCGGGCACGTCGCCGTCGCTGTCGATGCGGTAGCGCATGCCAAAGAACAGGCCAATCAGCATCAGCCATATCGTGGCGCCCCAGGCAAACAGCGCGACGATGGGGATCAGGATGGGAATGTTGAGGATGATCGCGTCGCGGCGCGTGGCGATAAACTTGGTGTCCAGGCTCAGGCGGAAGAGCTTTTTTAGGTACTCCCACACGCTGTCCATCTTCTTGGAGAAGTCGGTCTTTTCGCTCGACTTCTCGTAGGCGGCCTGCGCGGCGACCATCTCGGCTGAGGGCTCATCGCCTGGCGCGGATTCGGTGGCGGCGTGCGCCGACGTGGTCTGCGTCTTGCCCTGCGCCTCGAGCCAAATGATGGCGTCCAAAACGTTGCCGTCGGCGGCGTCGAGCGCGGCCTTGGCATCGGTGTAGCTCACGTTGCACTTGGTGCGGATGGTTTCAACTTTTTCGAGGTCGTCCATGACCTGTCCTTTCGTTCGATGGGCGCGACGCC
>JAEZNV010000119.1 GCA_023441725.1 Actinomycetes bacterium
ATTAATGCGCGAAAGGTCGCCGCTTTCGGCAAGCTCGCTGGCAAGTGCCTGGCGAAGGGCACGCTGCGAGCGAAGGGACCGGCGATCGCATTTCTCGAGCTGGGACAAGCGTCCTCCTTGTTACTCAACCTGTGCGCTATTGCACAGTGCGAGTATTATTGCACACCGTGTGCATCAACACGTAAAGGCAATATTTTAGATGTGACGAAGGGACAGTCCCTTTGTCACATTATTCGATGACGGTGCGGGAGCTTTGCTTGCGCATGGTGGCGAGCATGTGTTTGGGAACGGCGTGGACCATGCAGCTGCCGATGGTCGCGCTCGCGGCAGCCTTAGCTGCATCGCTAGCGTTTTTGGTCGCGTAGCTGTGACGGAAGCGTTTGAGCATGGCAATGTCGTTACCGCCGTCGCCGTAAACCGCGACCTCGTCCTCGGCAATACCGTAGTAGCCCGCCAGCCAGGCCACGCTCTCGCCCTTGTTGCACGCCACGTCCGTGATCTCGAACATCACCGGATCGAACGGTGCGTTGACCACGCGGTCCGATCGCTCGGCCAAATATGCTTTAAGGTCACGCTCCAGCTCGGGCGAGGTCACGCGACAGTTGATCTTGCACACATCGTGGCGCAGGATGTCACCGATCGACTGGTCGAAATACTGCTCCTCGTGATACCCGCCACGTGCACGCATGCCGCGCATCACGATGCGCTTGATAGGACTGTCCTTTTTAAAGCCCGCCTGGTGCATCTCGAACGAACCGCTCGAAAACATGCCATCGGGCGTGGAGCAGTCGAAGCAAATGTCCGGAAACTCCTTGAGCAGCTCCTCGATGATCTGCGGGTCGATGGTCCAGGTCTTGAGCACATCGCCATGGCTGTCGCGCACGATGGACCCATTGGAGCAGCATGCGTCAAGCGTCAGGCCCGTAAAGCCATGCTCGCCGATCGGCAGCGTCGAGCGTCCGGTCGCGGGAACCACATGCAGGCCGGCCTCGGTCAGCTCGCGAATGGCACGGCGAATGGTCCCGTCTGCCTCGTGCAGGGCATTCAACAGCGTTCCGTCTAAGTCACTCGCAAACATCTTGATCATGGGCATGCCTCTCCTTCGTCTGCACGATATTGTAGACGAGAACGGGCGCGCCCCGAGAGAGGCGCGCCCGTCAGGCGAAAGATTGCCCTACACCGCAGAAGGGCCGTGTTCGCCGGTACGGATGCGGATAACTTCCTCGACCGGCTCGACCCAGATCTTGCCGTCTCCAACGGCGCCGCAATCTTGGAAACGGCGCGGCAACGGACGCGAAACGAACGGGAAATACGCGAGCAAGGGAGCCGTGAGCGCGCCCATCCCGGCTAGCGCCGAAACAGCTCGTGGGCGCGGTCGCGGAGATTAGTTGCTCGAATGACACCTTCGTAGCGATTGATGCGCAGACGCGGGAAGGCATTGAAAAAGCGCAGGTCACGACGACTGAGCGACACGCTCGGTACCGGACGGCTCATGCGCTTACCGGCAAGGCGACGGCTGAGCGACGGACGCGGCATGCTCGGCGCGGCATCGGCCACGCGGCGAGCAGCGAGCGCCAGGCCGCGAGCACCATCCGAGATAAACGTCGGCATCGAAGCCTTCTCGCGCAGGGCATCGAGCGTCGCGTCGCCCAGCTCCGCCAGCCACGCGTTAACGGCACGGCTGCGGATATGCGTCTGTGTCACCGAGTCGATCGCCGAATCGGGAATACGTTCGAGCATGGAGTCGGACGCATCGGCGAGCGACTCGTTGATGCGGTCGGCAAGGTCGGCGCGCACACGCTCCAACTGATCGGACAGACGCCGCCAGCTCGCCAACGAGCACACCGCGTCGACCATCATCGCGACCGCGACGATAAAGGCGGACAGCCGCACAACCAGCACCGGCAGATGGGCAAGCAGGCCCAACACCGCCGGTTCCACCACGCGGCAAATGCACAACGCACCCAGGCCAAACGCGCAGGCCCAGTACAGGCAGATGCGTCCGTGCAGGTTAAACGGCAGGTGCGAATAGTCCCAAAAGCGAGCGCCCGTTGTTTTTTCCAACAGCACGCCTACGCTGTACTCAATCACGCTGCATACGAGCGCTGCAGCGACAAACTGGCTCGAGGCATCCGGAATTCCGCGCAGCAAAAGCCAGCAGGCAATGCCGCCCGCGCCATAGATGGGGCAACACGGTCCCAGCAAAAAGCCGCTGTTGGCAAAGCGTCCGTGGTTGAGCATGGCGCAGACCGTCGATTCCCATGCCCAGCCGCAAAACCCGTAGAAGACGAACGAGAGCACCAGTGCCGAAAGCGGACAGGCGGCAAGCGTCGCGCCGTCAAATGCCATGTCGATCGCGGTCCCCACCGTCTACCCTCTCCTCTTTTCACTCGAATCTTTGCTCGAGCCGTCGCTCGAGCCCTCGCTCAAATCGTTCGCGTCGTCTTTGCGCGGCAGACGGCCGGCGACCGTCTCGCGCAGCGCGCACCATTTATCTGCCAGGCATACAATCCAAGCCTCACGACACGTCGGCGGCACCGGCACCAGCGGAAACATATGCCGCACGATAATATTCCGCTCGCGCGACGTCAGCTCAAAATCTTCCTCCGCACGTGCCAGGGCAAAAAACGGATGCCGAAATCCGTGCAGTCGATGGCTCGGGTCGGGGTCGTGCCAATCGTAGAGAAAGTAATCGTGTAACAGGGCTCCGCGCAGCAGCGAGGCACGGTCGACCGAAATGCCAGCACGGCCCAAGCGCTCGGCAAAGGACAGGCTCGCCCGCGCTACCGAAGTCACATGTGCATAGACCGTCACGTCACCATGCTGGATAAACTCGTGCGTCAGGTCCAAGCGGCCTGCCTGGACCAGCTGGCGGGCGGCATCGTCGACCTCGCGCGCGATTTTCTCGGCACGAACGGCACTGGACATGCTGCCTCCTTCCAGCGGCTCACGGCGGCAAACCACGGACTGCACGCATTGAATAAAATCATCATCGAATTTACTAGTATGGCATCGGACAAAACGTTTTGCCCCGCCAGTTGGCGAATTACCGCGCCGCCGTCACATATCAAACGCCAAAATGTGCGAGACTGTTTTGTGCAATTGTGCCGGCCGAGGGAGCGCCGGCGCTCGATTCGCATGGAGTAACCCACAACGATGCTGCTTACGCAAACGACAACGCCCGAGGACGTCAAGGCTCTTAATCGCGCCGAGCTCCCGCAGCTCTGCGACGAGATTCGCCACGCCATCCTCGAAAGCTCCGCCGCTGTCGGCGGACACGTTGCCCCCAACCTGGGCGTCGTTGAGCTCACGGTCGCGCTCCATCGCGTGTTTAACTCCCCCACCGACAAAATTGTCTTTGACGTGTCGCACCAGACCTACGCCCACAAGGCGCTGACTGGGCGCGCGTACACCTATATCGATCCGGAGCGTTATGGTGAGGCTTCTGGCTTTGCCAATCCCGACGAGTCCGAGCACGACCTGTTTGCCATGGGGCATACCTCGACCTCGGTGAGCTTGGGCTGCGGCCTTGCCCACGCGCGCGACCTGGCGGGTGACACGTATAACGTCATTACCGTTATTGGCGACGGTTCGCTTTCGGGCGGCTTGGCGTTTGAGGGCTTTAACAATGCCGCCGAGCTCGGCAGCAACCTGATCATCATCGTCAACGATAACGACCAGTCCATTGCCGAGAACCATGGCGGCCTCTATCGCAATCTGGCCGAGCTGCGCGCCAGCAACGGCACCTGTGAACGCAACGTTTTCCGCGCGATGGGGCTCGACTACCGCTATCTGGACGCCGGTAACGATGTGTTGGCCCTCGTCGATGCGCTGCAGGAACTGCGCAATATCGATCATCCCATCGTGCTGCACGTCTCCACCGCCAAGGGCAAGGGCTTTGAGCCGGCCCAGAGCGACCCCGAGCGCTGGCACCACGTGGGTCCGTTTGACATGGCGACTGGGCGCAAGCTCTGCCCGGGCCATCCGAGCGAGCCTGCACCGCGCACCTATGCCGACATTACGGGCGAGGCGCTCAGCGCCGCCATCGAGCGCGATCCGCAGGTCGTGGGCATCACGGCCGCCACGCCCTACATTATGGGCTTTACACCCGAGCTTCGCGCTGCCGCCGGCAAACAGTTCGTCGATGTGGGCATTGCCGAGGAGCACGCCGTGACCTTTGCCACCGGGCTTGCGCGCTCGGGCGCCAAGCCAGTCTTTGGTGTGTACGGCACGTTTTTGCAGCGCGCCTACGACGAGCTGTGGCACGACCTGTGCCTCAACGATGCCCCCGCAACCATCTTGGTGTTTGGCGCGTCGATCTTTGGCACCACATCCGAGACGCACCTCTCATTCTTTGATATTTCCATGCTGGGCGGTCTTCCCAACATGCACTACTTGGCGCCGGCCTGCATGGAGGAATATCTGTCCATGCTGAGCTGGTCGCTCGACCACCGCGAGCATCCCGTGGCAATCCGCGTACCGGGCATCGGCCTGGTGAGCCGTCCCGACCTTGCGCCCGCCGAAGACACCGACTACAGCACCGTTCGCTACAACGTGGTGCGTCAGGGCCGCGACGTTGCCGTGCTCGCGCTCGGCGATTTCTTTGAGCTGGGCGAGCGCGTGGCAAACCGTCTGACTGCCGAGTACGGCATCGAGGCCACGCTCGTCAACCCGCGCTTCGCAACCGAGCTCGACCGCGAGTTCCTCGACAGCCTTGCCGCCGAGCATCGCGTCGTCGTCACCCTCGAGGACGGCATCTTGGACGGCGGCTGGGGCGAGCGCGTAGCATGTTATCTGGCATGCACGCCGTTGCGTACGCGCACCTTCGGCATCGCCAAGGGCTTCCCCGACCGCTACGACCCCAACGAACTGCTCGCTCAAAACGGCATGACGGTCGAGAATATGGCCGCCGAAGCCGTGAGGCTACTCAACGAGTAAGAAAACCTCCGCAAGGGAAGCGCCCCTGCGGAGGTTTTAATTTTCGCGACGCGATTATCTCAATCTGTAACATCTAGGACCCGAATTCCCGTCTAACTGTTACAGATTGAGACATTCGAATTCTCCTGAAGAGAAAATCTCAATCTGTAACAGCTACTCGGCAAAAAAGGCTGCAGATGTTACAGATTGAGACAGAACAGTAAGGCATGCCGCCGCATCGGCCAGAACCACCACAAAGGTGCCTGTCCCCTTTGTGGTGGTTTTCGCTGCCGCCATTATAGCGACCGCCGTGAGCGATCATGTCGTCCGCGAAACACTATTTCAGCTGTAATAATCGACGTTTGCCCAGATAAAACCTGCCAAAATAAACCTGTCCCTTTTTGTTAGGTACAATAACCCATAAGGTAGGTATGTTTCTGAGTTATTTCGTGTTGACCCATTTGAGCGCGATGGGGTATAACTCTACTCAACCGCTAGGGATTTTATTGAGAAAGGTGTTCTACCATGAGCAAGAACCTCTCCCAGCAGGTCATTCTCGACCGCCGCGGCTTCGTTGCCGCCACCTTCGCAACCGTCGCCGGCCTTGGTCTTGCCGGCTGCTCCGACACCAGCGCCGAGGCCGACAAGGGTTCCGCCGCCGGCTCCTCCAAGAGCTCCGAAGATACCGAGGCTTCCACCACGCTCGACGCCAAGGCATTCGACAAGCTCGTCGACAACGGCCCCAAGGCCGATGACGACGCCATCGCTGCCAGCACCTGGGCCACGGCCGTTAAGGACGCCGGCGTCTTTAAGATCGGTGGCGTTCAGACCTCCACGCTCTTCTCCCTCCTCAACGAGAAAGACGGTCAGACCCGCGGCTTCGACGCCGGTATCGCACAGCTCCTGTCCAACTACATTCTGGGCGAGAACAAGGTCGAGATCACCCAGGTGACCTCGGACACGCGCGAGTCCGTCCTGCAGAACGGCCAGGTCGATGCCGTCTTTGCCACCTACACCATCACTGACGAGCGCAAGAAGCTCGTCTCCTTCGCCGGCCCCTACTACTACACCCAGCAGGCCATCCTGGTGCTCGCCGATAACGACGACATCAAGGGCGTCGATGACCTGGCCGACAAGAACGTCGCCGTCCAGTCCGGCTCCAACGGCCCCGCTATCCTGGAGGAGTTCGCCCCCAAGGCCAGCCAGCAGGAGTTCAAGACCGCCGCGGAGGCCCGTCAGGCACTCCCGCAGGGCCGCGTTGACGCCTACGTCATCGATAACAACATGCAGCAGAGCGCCCTGGTCCGCGAGCCCGGCAAGTACAAGATCGCCGGCAAGCCCTTCGGCAGCAAGGAGCCCTATGGCATCGGTCTGCCGCTCGATTCCGACGGCGTCGCCTTTGTCAACGACTTCCTCAAGAAGATCGAAGACGATGGTACCTGGACCGAGCTGTGGCAGATCTGCATCGGCGACCGTACGGGCGACACCAATGTTCCCGAGCTGCCCGAGATCGGCGCCTAGGCAGCGAGCCTGGTAACAGCCGCAACGAAACCATACGGAAACG
>JAEZNV010000171.1 GCA_023441725.1 Actinomycetes bacterium
AGAACGGCGCCGGCAAGTCGACCTTGCTCGATGTGATTCAGGGCAAGATTGCGCCCACGCGCGGCCGCGTGAAGATTGGCCAGACAGTGCGCTTTGGCGTGCTGTCGCAGCAGCTCGAGGAGCTCGAGCCCTACATGGGCGACACGATCCGCGAGGTGCTGAGCAACTATAAGAAGTATTACGTCATCGACGGCAAGGAGACCGCTCCCGAGAAGCTTTGCGAGCGCCTGGGCTTTACGACGCAGCAGCTCTGGAGCCGCATCGGCGACCTTTCGGGCGGCCAGCGCCGTCGCCTGTCGCTGCTGCTGACAATCCTGGACGAGCCCAACGTGCTTATCCTGGACGAGCCGGGCAACGACCTGGATACCGATATGCTCGCGATTGTCGAGGACCTGCTCGATGGCTGGCCCGGCACGTTGATTCTGGTGACGCACGACCGTTTCCTCATGGAGCGCGTGACCGACCAACAGTGGGCACTGCTTGACGGCCACCTGACGCATATGCCCGGCGGCGTCGATCAGTACCTGCGCCTGTGCAACGCCACCGCCGAGGGCGAGCCCGTGGGCGCGCCGAGTGCCAAGACCGGCACGTTCGACACCGGTGCCGCAGCGGTTGCGGCCGAAAAGCCTAAGACGAGCGGGCAGCCCAACGGTCTTTCCAACGCCGAACGCCAGAAGCTCCGCCGCGAGGTGAGCTCGCTCGAGCGCAAGATGGAGACGCAGCGCGCTCGCGTGGAGGAGGCCGAGGCCGCCATGGCCCAGGTCGATCCCACCAACTACACGGCGCTGGGCGAGCAGCAGGCAAAGATCGACGAGGCCCACGCCGCCATGGACGAGCTGGAGATGGCGTGGCTCGAGGCGAGCGAAAAGCTCGAGGGCGAGGAGTAGACGAGGATGATCAAAGCCGCGTTTTTCGATATCGACGGCACGCTGCTGAGCTTTAAGACCCACCGGATTCCGGCGTCGGCGCAGCAGGTGCTCGACAGCTTTCACGAGCAGGGGATTGCGTGCGTGATCGCCACGGGCCGTCCGACCTACCAGATGCCCGATTGGCTGTTCAACTTGGGCTGGGATGCGTACATTACGCTCTCGGGCCAGCACTGCTTTGATGCCGAGGGCGTTTACCGTAGCTGTCCGATTGATCCGGACGACGTTGCGGTGATTGTGGACCAGGTGGCGCAGGGGCGCTACGACTCGCTGTGCATGCAGGGCGAGAACTCGTTTGTGAACCGCCTGTCCGAGCGCGTGGTGACGGCCGGTAGCAACGCGGGAATCGTCTACCACGAGGAGCCGTTTGACCATGCCTTCGATGCGCCGGTTTACCAGTTCTGCGCCTTTGTGGATCCGGCCGACGAGCATATCGTGACCGATGCGGTGTCGCATTCGCTCACTACGCGCTGGTGTGATCTGTTCTGCGATATTATTCCGGCCAACGGCGGTAAGAACCTGGGCGTGGCGGCGACGCTGGAGCGCCTAGGCATCGATGCGAGCGAGGCGATCGCCTTTGGCGACGGCGAGAACGACCTGTCGATGTTCTCGGCCGTGGGCACAAGCGTGGCCATGGGCAACGCGCAGGAGACCGTAAAGGCCGCAGCGACCTACGTTACGACCGCCGTAGACGATGACGGCATCTACAACGCCGCGAAGCACTTTGGGCTGCTATAGCTGCGGCTCGGCACTTGGGGACGTTCCTTTTGTGCCGGCAGCTGGGGACACTCCTTGTACGTTGCGTACGGTGTCGCCCTGCTTGCCCCGCGCATTTTGTGAAACACGGTTAACTTTTTAAACAACGTAGTAAGACACGGGCAACTTTTGCGGTAAAGTAAGCCAAGGAAAGTATCCAAAGGCTAACTAACGATCATCGCGAAAGGCGGCCCATGGCCCTACGTGAATCTGGAGAAGACTATCTCGAATCTATTTATGTGCTCTCGGAGCGCCAAGGCACGGTGCGCTCAATCGACGTCGCCGAATACCTGGGTGTGACCAAGGCGAGCGTCTCTAAAGCCATGGCGACGCTGGAAAACAGCGGCTATGTCGAAATGGGCAAGCGCGACGTTCATCTGACGGAACGTGGTCTGGAGGTCGCTCGCCAAATGTGGGAGCGCCACTGCTTTTTCGTGCGGTTGCTCGAGGAAGCCGGTGTTTCGGCGGATGTCGCGTCGCAAGAGGGTTGCCACATGGAGCACTGCCTGAGTGAGGAGAGCTTCGAGAAGCTGAGGGCGATGTTGGGACGGGAAGATGCGGCCGGCGCAACAACGGAAGCCTAATTGACCCCCAGGAGCGCGGAGTTCGCGTAAAGCGCGAACCAGCGAAAGGGGGATAGGGGATTCGAACAACAACGAGTCCGACGCAGTCCAAAGTGGAGCATTCGGTGCGCGACGCCATCACAGCTGAGCTATCTCTTCGTTCCCAAAGAGGCGCGCCTCCCGCGCCAAAGGCGCGGGACAGCGACCGGGACCAGTGGCCCCACCAACTAAGTCCAACTCAGACAAGGAACCCCGCCAGCAAGCGATGCCCAAGAACCGCCAGCAACGTTACCGCAGGCCGGGACCGGGCTTGGTTTTGAAAACATTCCGCAGACCAGAAGTGCCCCCGTTCGTAGCTCCGAAGGAGCAGAACGGGGG
>JAEZNV010000140.1 GCA_023441725.1 Actinomycetes bacterium
GCTCCTCGTCCGTATCCTCATGACGCAGATGCAGCTCTACCGGCACATTGCGGCGTACGGCGACCTCGAGTTGGCGCGCCATACAGTCGATCTGCACGTCGTGGGGCGCCGGCGCGATATCGTCGTCATAGTCCATGTGGTAGTCCAGACCGATCTCGCCAATACCGGCGCATAAGGGATCATCGAGCGCAGTCACAATCTGGGCATGGATATCATCGGTATAGTCCGGTGCGCCATACGGATGCACGCCGGCAAGATACTTGATCTGTGGAATATCCTGCATCGGCAGAATCTCGTGCGTCAGCCAGTCGCTATAGTCCGCCACGCTGCGCTTATCGGCAATGGGGTCGAAGACCGTCACCAACAAGTCAATGCCCGCTTCCTTGGCGCGCGCAAGCGTCTCGGGCACTTCCTTGCTCCAAAAAGAGAGCAGGTGCGCATGCGTATCGGCAAGCGGCGCCAGCGGCACCGGGCAGGCCACCGTTTTCTTCTTTTTGGTAAACGTCACGCGTTCGACATTAGGCGTCATGGGAAAGCTCCTGAGCCAAGCAGACAAAGGCGGCGACGTCGAGCGTCTCGGCGCGCGTGGTAGGTGCGATACCGCAGGCCTCAAAGGCGGCGTCGAGCGCGTCCTTGGCAAAGCCGTTGGCGCTCATAGAGTTGCGAATCGTCTTGCGACGCTGAGCAAACGCGGCGTCGATCACGCGGGCCACAAACTCGCGGTCGATGCCCTCGGGTACCATACCGTCAACGCGATCGATGCGCACCACGGCAGAATCCACATGCGGCGCCGGCATAAAGCAGCGCGGCGGCACCTCAAAGCGCCCCGTCACCTGCGCATACAGGCCGAGTTTTGCCGTGTAGCCGCCATAGGTCTTGTTGCCCGGCGTTGCGCCAATACGATCTGCAACTTCCTTTTGCACCATAACGACAGCGCGCATAAGCGCGGGCATCGTCTGGAAAAACTGAAGGATGATCGTCGCCGCCACGTTATAGGGCAGATTCGCGACAAACACCGTGGGTTCACCACCGGCGGCATGCTCAATCTGCTCCGGCGTCACCTTGAGCGCATCGCCCATGATAAAGCGGAAGTTGGCATAGTCGGCGGCGTGGGCGTCAAGCACCGGCTCAAGCTCGGGATCGGCCTCAATCGACGTAACGCACGCCGCCTCCTGCAGCAGCGCAAGCGTGAGCGTGCCAATGCCCGGGCCAACCTCGAGCACGCGCTCATCGCCCGCAAGCTCGGAAAGCTCGCAAATACGCTCAATTACATGGTTGTCGATCAGGAAGTTCTGGCCCAGGCGATGCTTGGTCGCAAGGCCAAACTCCTCTAGCAGCTCCCTAGTTGCCGTGGGGTTTGCCAAAGGCGAAGTTGTCATGGTTGCCTCCTTAACATGGTGGCTGCATCGTAAAGCAAAAGGGCATGGACCGTTGCGGCCATGCCCTTACATCTAAACAGCAAATTGCCGATATGGCGCGCAGCGGCTTAGCCCAGACGCGGGAACAGCGGCTCGCCCTTCTCGACGGGCTGACCACCGGCAAGCAGGCCCCAAGCGCAAATGCCCTTGAGGTCGTCGCTCGCGGCCTCGTCCTCGCAGGACAGGCGGCGCAGGGCCTCGGCAGAGGTCTGGGGCATGAGCGGCATCAGCAGGTGAGCGGCAATGCGGATGGCCTCGAGCAGGTTGTAGATCACAAACGCCAGCTCGTCAGCCTTGGCCTCGTCCTTGGCAAGTGCCCAAGGCTCGGAGTCCTCGATGTAGTGGTTGGCGGCATGGATGAGCTCCATGACCTCGTCCTTAGCTCCACCGTAATCGAGCACGTCCATCTTGGCCATGTAACGATCGACCAGGCCATCGGCAATTTTTGCCAGCGGGTTGTCGAACGCATCGAACGATGCGGGCTTGGCGGGCGCGCAACCGTCAAAGTACTTACCGCTCATGTTGAGCGAACGCGAGATAAGGTTGCCCCAGCTGTTGGCCAGGTCGGCGTTGTAGACCTGCTCCATGCGCTCGAAGCTGATGGCGCCGTCGGTGCCGGGCACCACGTCGGTCATAAAGTAATAGCGATAGCCCTCAACGCCCAGCATGTCGATAACGTCCTGCGGAGCGATGGCGTTGCCGCGGCTCTTGGACATCTTCTCGGCCTTGCCGGTCTCGGCGTTGCGCACGGTCAGGAAGCCGTGGGCAAAGACGTGCTCGGGCAGGGCTTCACCGATGGCCATGAGCATGGCGGGCCAAATGACGCAGTGGAAGCGGATGATGTCCTTGCCCACGATGTGGAACTGCGCGGGCCAGCGATAGGCCAGCTCGGCACGGGCCTCGTCGGTGTCGACACCGTAGCCGACGGCCGTCATATAGTTGAGCAGCGCATCGAACCACACGTAGGTCACGTGACCCTCGTCGAACGGGACCTGAATGCCCCAGTCAAAGCTCGTACGGCTCACGGAAAGGTCATTAAGGCCGCCTTCGACAAAGCTGCGCACCTCGTTCATGCGGAACGTGGGCTCAACAAAGTCGGGGTGCTCGTCGTAAAGCTTGAGCAGCTTGTCCTGGAACGCAGAGAGCTTAAAGAAGTAGGACTCCTCCTGCACGCGCTCGAGCGGACGGTGGCAATCGGGGCACAGGTGCTGGCCGACGCTGCCGTACTCTTCGTCACCCTTCTGGACCTGTGTATCGGTAAAGTAGGTCTCGTCGGGCACGCAGTACCAGCCGTCGTAGCTGCCCTTATACAGGTAGCCGGACTCCTTCATGCGCTCCCACAGATACTGCACCGCATGATGCTGGCGCGGCTCGGTGGTGCGGATGAAGTCGTCGTTGGAGATCTCGAGCTTGCTCCACAGCTCCTTGAAGTGCGGAGCCTGGCTGTCGGTCCACTCCTGCGGCGTCATGTTGTGCTTGGCTGCAGCCTCGGCGACCTTCTCGCCGTGCTCGTCCATGCCAGTCAGGAACTTGACGTTATAGCCGGCAGAGCGACGATAGCGAGCCTGGACGTCGGCGATGATGGTGGAATAAGCCGTACCCAGGTGCGGATCGGCGTTGACGTAGTAGATGGGAGTCGTGATAAAGAACGAAGGCTTGCTTTGATCCATGGGGTTTGTCCTCCAGAAAAACGTTGCATACAGGGGATGATTCTAGCGCAAGGGCTGGATATCCTCCATCTATTGCATATCGAGCACCATGGCATAGACATCGCGCTTGCGGCGCGAATACTTCTGCGACAGGCGCTTTGCCACCGCGGAGGCGGGCTCCCCCTCCTCGAGCGCGGCGTGGATATCCTCGCGCAGGGCCTCGTCGGGATCCGCTGCCGCGGCTCCAACGGGCGCGATACCGGCCTCCTCGTCCTCACTCGGCGGCGCGATGACCAGCGCGATCTCGCCCTTTACCTCGCCACGGGCACGCAGCTCCTCGGTTAGCTGGGCGGCAGATCCACGCAAGACTTCCTCGTGCAGTTTGGTGAGCTCGCGACAGACGGCAACCTCACGCTGGGGAAAGACCTCCGCCACGGCCTCGAGCGTCGCCGCGATGCGATGTGGAGACTCGTAGAAGATGAGCGCGCCGGGGACGACGGCAAGGCGCTGCAGTCGGCGCACGCGGTCGCCGTGCTTGCGACCCAAAAAGCCTTCGAAGAAGAAATGCTCGCAGGGAATACCGGACGACACGAGCGCCGTGACGCAAGCAGAGGGGCCGGGAATAACCTCGACAGGCACATCCGCCTCGCGCGCCGCCTCAACCAAAGCCTGGCCGGGATCAGACACACTCGGCATACCGGCGTCTGAGGCAAAGGCAAGGGTCTCCCCCGCCAGCAGGCGGTCGACCAGGCCGGCTGCGCGACTTGCGATCACGTTCTCGTCGCAACGAACGAGCGGCTTGGAGATGCCTAGGTGCATCAGCAACTTTGAGGTCACACGCGTGTCCTCGCAGCAGACGGCGTCGGCGGCAGCAAATGCCTCGCCGACGCGCGGAGACAAGTCGCCCAGGTTACCGATGGGCGTACCGACCACATAAAGTTTGCCCGTGTGGGCGCTGTTTTGCGTCATATCAACCTATTCAATCATGCCGCGCTCGAGCGTGCCGAGCGCCGCGCGGGCGTCCCATGCTGCAATACGCTTCTCGGTCTTCCATGTTTGGAAGAACCAGCCAGCCGCCGGCGCAAACGATGCCAGCTGGTTGGCGATGAACACGCGCTCGTAGGCATTGCGGCCCTCGGGCGTAACCGATGAGTTGGCAAAAATCGCCGCACCCGACCATTCACCCACCAAAACGGGGAATCCGGTCGAGATTGCCTCCTTGAGCTCACGCTTGTTGCGCGAAATCGCCGTCGTCAGACCGCGGGGGCTCGTGATGTCGAGCGCATACTCGTCGCGGTAATGGTACAGGTGAAGGTCCATGTAGACGTTCTTGTACTTGGCACCGCGCATAAAGTGCTTCCACTCGCCGGGGTGTCCCGAAGAGGAAAAGACGACGATCTTATCCTCGGGCATATACGAACGGACGAGCTCGTAGGCATCGCGATAGAAGTTGCGCAGGTAGTGCGCCGGAATACCGTCCGTCATGGTAAAGAGGCTCTTGCGTACGCTCATCTGCGGCGTATCCAACAGCTCGATGCCTAGCAGGCTCTCGGCCTCGCCGTAGCGATCGGCCAGGCGCTCGAGCACATCGAGCGCAACGTGACGGCCATTGGTGGACGAATGCCACTCAGCGACGACTTCCGGCGTCGTGGGCGAATCGTTGGAATCGCCCTGGCCGCCCGGCACCGTCGCCAGATCGAGCAGTACGCGGATGTTGTACTTGTCGGCCCACTCAATAGCACGGTCGGTATAATCGACGACCGAGATGTAGGAAGCGTCAGACTCCTGCGAACCAAAGGCATACCACGGCACCGGCAGGCGCACGGCGTTGAGACCGATCTGCGCCATACGGCGAAAATCGTCCTCACTCACAAACGTCTCGTAATGGCGACGCATGCGCTCGTTATAGGCAGCGGTGCCCATGGCCTCCTGCAGCTCGGCTGCATTGGATGCTCCGGTCGCTGCATAGAGCGACGGGG
>JAEZNV010000143.1 GCA_023441725.1 Actinomycetes bacterium
GTCCGGACGGCTTCGCCTTCCGGACCCTTTTCTTTGCGTCAATGCCGGCGCACGGCAAAACACGCACTCATTTCTTTACTAAAAGCGCGAAATCCACCCTTCGAGGCCCAATAAATAAAGTCCCAAGCGCTAAAAGTGTTCGCCCGGTGGCAAGACCACACCTCACGCAGAGCTGATAAATCGTTTTAGCAAGGTCCAAATCAATCGCGTTTTCGGAAGTGCGGGGAAAAATTGCTTGCCTCCGAGCATAAGCCCTTTTATTTCAACAAAACCCCTGATAAAGTTGGCTTAAATACTGCTTGTGGTTGACCTGTTTGTCTTTTTCCCCGCACTTCCGAAACCGATAGCTTTTCTAGCCCAAACTACGCTCAAACGATCGGATTGCCATGTCATTTCTCGCTTGCGGACCCACAGCTTTTCAGTACTATCGCATCCCGCCCCAGATACTGGGACTCTATCCGGCAATCCTGCCGCCCGACCATGACCATCGCTTGGTGCATTACTCAAAACAGCCAGTATTTAAAGACTTGCTCGGCACACCAGTTTGGAGATTCGTGGGCGAAAGAAAACAGCGCGCGAACGGAATGCTATTTCATAGCCGTCTGCTGACCCAAGAACCACCTCCCGGGTCGTTTAGGCAGACTGAGCATGGATTTGATGTCACGTCCCCGGAGTTCACACTGCTCAGCCTTGCCACGCAGGTCTCACGCAACCAGCTACTCATGGCTTGCTACGAGATGTGCGGCTCCTTTGCAGTGTTTAAGCCCTGCGAGCGAACGCACCAACAACTCGATGAAGCTATTTCGCTTAAGCTCATTCCACCCAACTGCGGCTGGGAGCGAGTTAACGACACCAAGGGCAATGACACCAACCTGTGGAAGCGCCCACCGCTCCTCAGCGCAGCGGATATCGCCGCGTTCGCCAAGCAGGCCGCAGGCCTGCGCGGCGTTAAACAACTGCGCTGGGCGGCCGAGCACATGACGGGGCAGACCGCCTCGCCCTTTGAAGTACAGACTTCCATGCTTGTCTCGCTCCCCCGCGACGAGGGCGGCATGGGCATCAACATCGCAAACAACGTGCGCATCCCACTCAGCAACGCCGCACGCTCACTGTATGGCAAAACCTGCTGCTACGCCGATATCCTCATAGAGAGCAACACCGACAGCATGGGCGTCATTTTGGAATGCCAAGGCCGCTCCGCCCATGACAGCGAAGCCGCAAGTCTCTCCGATGCCGAGCGCACCACCGCCCTCACAAGCATGGACTATGACGTTATCCAGATAACCTATGAGCAAATCAAAGACACGAAGAGCTTTAACAACATCGCCGAGCTCATCCATAAAAAGGCGGGGCTCCCCTACATCCCAAAGACCGATCAGGAACGCACCACCGAAGATGCGCTGCGACGGGAGCTGTTGGTCAATTGGGATGAACTGTTCTCCGTAAAGCCGGCCGGCTAGCAGCTAGCGATCAGGGGGACTGCCGGAACGTCAGAAGCAGCAACGCGAGCCGCAAAGCCTGCCTCGGTTAGCTCGATGACCTCGGTAAACGTTGCATCGAAAAACTCATCGGTTAGCAGGCGATACGGCGGATGATCGGGCTCGCCGGGGTTTTCGCGCACGATCTCGTGCATGACGCCGATGGTCTTGAGCACATACTCCTTATGGATGGGATACTGCCCAAAACGCGTCGCAGCGGTATACAGGCGATCGGTCGCACGCGGGATGGAAACAATGCCCAGCGTCTTGCCAAACCAGTCAAAGTCGCCTTGCTTTTTAATGCGGAACTCCTCACACGGCTTGCCGCCATGCGCCTCCAGGTACTGATTCACACGCGTATTCCAAACCGTGTCGGCCACCAGATGCGACCAGACGCCCAGTGTTAAATCGAGCAGCGACTGCGCCACATCTTCGGACGCAAGCGAGAACTCACAGGCGCCGGGACCGGCAACCGGCTCGGCATCCTTGTAGCGCTGGGGATAGTGCACGCGGTTCAGCCGCTCGCGTTCCTCGATAATCGAGGTCGCCGCGGCCGGCGCACCGGTGGGCGAACTTTTAAGCAACGGTGCCACGTAGGTATCCCAGAACTCATGCTCACGAGGCTTAGGGATGGGCTCAGGCTTGGCAAAGTGCGTAATGCGGTACGGGATGGGATCGGCGATGCCAGGGACCATATAGCCCACGAAGATATCCGGAACCACGCAGCCAAACAAAAAGGCATTGCGGTCGCGCACGCTCTTGGCAAGCGCACCGGTGCGCTCCAGCAAACGCTCCGTCTGAGCGATATGAATGTTCCAGCTTGGCATAGCCACCCCCATAAAAAACCTGGATAACTATACCATCACGGCAAAGCCGCGCGGGCGGCTACGCACGCTCTACGCAGCAACTAGTCCGAAGCACCGCTTTCGGTTCCATACGACGGCGAAGGCGCCTCGACCACATGGTGATATCGATCGATATAGATTGCACGGGCACCCAGGCGTCGCACCAAATCCTGGTGATGTGTGCTCATCAAGACCGTCTTACCCGCCGCGACATAGGCCAGCAAGAAGTTGACCACGATGTCGCATGAATCCTCGTCGAGCCCATTGGTAGGCTCGTCGAGAACCAGGATATCGGGGTTCATCGACACCACCGCAGCCAGCGCAACGCGCTTCTTTTGCCCGCCCGAGAGCTGATAGGGAGAGGCGTCGGCAAGGTCGGCAACCTGGAACAGCCCCATGGCATCGCGCACGCGGCACTCGAGCTCGTCTGCCGGCAGCCCCATCTGCGCGGGACCAAAAGCAACTTCCTCACCCACCGTAGCGCAAAAGAGCTGGGCGTCGGCATTCTGGAACACAAAGCCCACGCGCTGATGAAAACGCTGAGCGGCCGCGGAATCCTTTAGAAACGCCGCATCGATCACGCGCCCGTCAAACAGGTATGCCCCTGCGTCCGCGAGTTCAAGGCCGTTAATAAGGCGCATGATCGTCGTCTTGCCACAGCCGTTGGGACCGAGCAGGGCAACGAGTTCACCGCGATCGACCTGCAGCGAAACGCCGTCGACTACCGTATGCCCCGCATAGGAGAACACCACGTCGCGCAGCTCGATGAGCGGCGTGGCCTCGGCGCCAGCAGCACCGCTCGCGCCCATTGCGTCATTCGTATCGTTTGCCAAAACGTCGCCCTTCCCTATTCATATCGACGGTTCGACCGCCCGCGTTACAGCACGGCGCACAACACTGCGAGCAGCGCCACACCGGCCGCATAGACCGCATCGCGCCAGCCAAAGCCGCTCCGCGCGGGCGCCGGATACGCACCGGCAAAGCCGCGGCAAAGCATAGCCTCGTCCATCGCGCGGCTGCATTCCATCGCCTTGATAAAGG
>JAEZNV010000154.1 GCA_023441725.1 Actinomycetes bacterium
TGACCTCTGCCCTGTATGCCCGTCGCGAGCTCAACGCCAACATCGTGGGCTTTGGCGGCAAGATCACCGGCGAGTTCCTGATGGCCGATATCATGCTTGCCTTCCTGGAGGAGCCCTACGAGAAGACCCCCGAGCACGATGCCCTGATCGCCAAGATCGATGCCTGCAATAAGGCCGATGCCGAGGCTCAGGCTGACCCGCACTTCTTTGACGAGTTCCTCGAGAAGTGGGACCGCGGCGAGTATCACGACTAAGGGGTTCCGGCGTTCTACCGAACGCCGGACCGGCCGACGCTGCGAAGCCATCTGGCGGGCAATCTGCCGTTCAGCTTCGGCGGCATGACCAGAAGGTCAATGCCGCCTCGCTTCACGGCACCTTGCCTCGCCAGCTGACTTCTCGCTGACGTTGGGGGTACCTGTGGGGTTACCGCTGTTGTTGCGAAGCTTTCTGGTTCAGTAAGCTGCTCCGATAACACGTTTGCTTGCTGAGCTTGTGGGCTTCGTTTTGGCGGGACCCGGTATTCTGCAGCTTTTCAATTGACGGCTCGCGTTTCTGTGAGGGGGCGCGGGCCGGTTTTCTATCAGCCCTATTGACTTGGCGGGCTGTCGTAAGAAAGGGAAGGCTCCTATGGAGTTTGTTCTTGATAACGGTTCTATCCGCGTGGCACTGAGCACGGCTGGCGGATCGTTCACTTCGATTAAAGCCAACGGTCGCGAGTACCTGTGGCAGGGCGATCCTTCGGTCTGGTCGGGCCAGGCACCCATTTGTTTCCCGATCTGCGGTGGCCTTCGTGACGGTCACGCAATGACCATGGGCGGTCGCGAGGTAAAGCTCGCCCGCCACGGCTTTGCGCGCAAACAGGAGTGGAAGCTTGAGGAGCAGAGCGACAACATGGGTGCGCTGAGCTTAAGCTCTGCCGACCATGCTGAGTTGCTCGAGCAGTACCCGTATCCGTTTAAGATCGTTGCTCGTTACACGATCGATTCGGAAAAGGTGGCCGTGTCGTACGAGGTGACCAATGAGGGCACCGAGGACATGCCGTTCTTTGTGGGCGGTCACCCTGGCTTTAAGTGCCCGCTTGACGAGGGCGAGTCCTACGACGACTACGAGCTCCGTTTTGAGCAGCGCGAGGCCGCCGAGCTCTGTACTGCCGTTCCCTCGACGGGCCTGATTGATGTTGAGCATCGCAGCAAGAACCCGATGGTTGGCCATGACCTGCCGCTGACCCACGAACTCTTTGACTTCGCAGAGACCATCTTTGACGTGCTCGAGAGCCACGTGGTTACGTTGACCAAGAAAACCGAGGACAAGGGCGTGCGCCTGACGTTCCCCGATATGCCATACCTGATTGTGTGGAGCAAGCCCGAGGGCGACTTTGTGGCCGTGGAACCGTGGGGCGGCCTGTCCACCTGCTCCGACGAGGACGATATCCTGGAGCACAAGCGCGGCTGCCTGGTGGCCAAGCCGGGAGAGACCGTCACCCGCGGCTTTGAGATCGAGATCCTTTAACGAGCTATCGTATGTTTGGGGCGGGTTATGCCGCCCCGGAAACAGGAGTTCAACATGATTCTGACCGTTACCATGAACCCGTCGATTGATACGCGCTATCAGCTCGACAAGTTGATCATAGACGATGTTAACCGTGTGACGCCCGAAAAGACCGCTGGCGGCAAGGGCCTCAACGTGAGTCGAGTGCTGCTGCAGCTGGGCGACGACGTGCTCGCGACCGGTCTGCTCGGCGGCCACATGGGTGCCTATATGGCCGAACTTATGGATGCCGATGGCGTCAAGAACGACTTTGTGCCCATCGCCGGTGAGACGCGCATTTGCCTGAATATTCTGCACGAGGGTAATCAGACCGAGCTTTTGGAGAGCGGCCCGCAGATCGCCCCGGCCGAGCTCGAGGCCTTTACGGCCAAGTTCGCCGAGCTTGCAGCGAAGGCGGACGTCGTGACGCTTTCGGGCTCGCTGCCGCGTGGCGTCGATGCCGGCTACTATGCCGAGCTCGTCAAGATCGCCGAGGAGGCGGGCGCCAAGGTGCTGCTCGACACCTCGGGCGCATCGCTGGAGGCCGCGCTGGAGTCCGACGCTAAGCCTGAGCTCGTAAAGCCCAACCTGACCGAGATTAACGGCCTGCTGGGTACGTCCTTTGCGACCGATGATGTCGATGCCCTGCGCGAGGCGCTTGCCGCCGATGACCGTTTTGCCGGTATCCCCTGGGTTGTCGTTTCGATGGGCGCTGCCGGTTCGGTGGGCTTCCATGAGGGCCGCGCGTTCCGCGCCAAGACGCCCGCGATTGCGGCTGTGAACGCGACGGGTTCCGGCGACTCGACCATCGCCGGCTTTGCACATGCCATTGCTGCTGGCGCCGACGACGTCACGGTGCTCAAGACCGCCAATACCTGCGGTAAGCTCAACGCCATGGATCCCAAGACCGGCCACCTGGTCATGGATCGCTGGGACGAGGTCTACAACAGCGTTGAGGTAACGGAGCTTTAGAGTTACGCGGTTTTACCAAACCGCGTAACCAGCCGACGCTGCAAGCCCGCCAGAGCGGCAATCTGCCTTTCAGATTCGGCGGCATGACCAGAAGGTCAATGCCGCCTCGCTTCAAGGCACCTTGCTCGCTTTGGCGGGCTTTCGCTGTCGTGGCCAAAACATCGGCGTGGTCATTGGGGACGTTCTTAAATGACTGCGGCAGATAGGGACGTTCCTTTTCTGCCGGCAGTTTGGGACACTCCTTACGGGACACCCCCTCCACAGCGCCTATGCCAGCTTGTCGATTTGCCCAATCTCCCAGAGCGGAATGTTGACGAGCGTGCCCTCGTCTCTATATGCCGCTAACGATGTTCTCACGCAGCGCTCGAGCTTGAACTTCTCGCAGGCAATCCTCAGGCTCTTTGCTTTGAGGTTCTCTGCCGCCTTGACCTCGAGCGGAAGCACGGTCCCCGCATGGTCGATGGCAAAGTCAGTCTCTGCATTGCCGGAGGAGGATGACCAATACGCGGGAGTTTTGCCTTGGAGCAAAAGCTCCTGTGCGACGTATTGCTCGGTCAGCGAGCCTTTGAACTCCGTAAAAACAGCGGGACCGTTCAGAACAATGGCTGGCGTGAGGCCGGAGAGTGCTCCGAGGATGCCGGTGTCGATGCAGAACAGCTTGAAGCCCGAGAGATCCTCGTAGCTTGTGAGCGGTGCTCTTAGGGCGGAAACACGTGGTACCTTATGAACGATTCCATAGTCCATGAGCCACTGGAGGCTTTCCTCAAAATCGCGTGCGCGCGCCCCGGGACGAAGCGCGCCGTAGACGAACTTCTTGTTTTCCTTTGCGAGCTGGCCGGGAAGGGATTTCCAAACCAGCCTCATGCGCTCGACGATGCGGGCTGGCGCATGCTTGCCAAAATCGGATTCATAAGCTTCGATGATTTGCTGCTGAAGCCTGCGGGCCTCGATGAAATCGTGGGAGGCGGCGAAAGCGGAGACAACTTCTGGCATGCCACCGACAACGAGGTATTCCTTGAGCAGGCGCTCGAGCTTTTCGGAAACGTTTGTCAGCAGGTCCATGTCTGCGGCAAGGATGGCATCTGCGAGCGGATCGCCATCGACGGCACGAACGAACTCGACAAACCCCATGGGGCGCATGGTGAGCTGGTCGATCTTGCCGACGGGGAACGACTCGTTTTCGCGTCGGAGCGCGAGCCCCATATAGGAGCCGGCTGCCACGATATGGTATTCCGGCGCCAGCTCGTTGAAGTATTTGAGCGAGGTGATGCCACGCGGTGCCTCTTGGATTTCGTCGAAGATGATGAGCGTGTCTGTCGGCGTTATGGTCTGGCCGCGCAGGAGCTCTATCTGGGAGATGATGCGTTTGGGGTCAAGGCTTCCGTCGAACAGCGAACGTGCGCCCGGTTCGAGCATAAAGTCAAAGCGGATGACGTTTTGATACTGCTGGCCTGCGAATTCGTTAAGAAGCCAGGTTTTTCCCGTCTGGCGGGCCCCCTTAAGCAGGAGGGGCTTGCGGTTTGCCCTAGATTTCCAAGCGATGAGTTCGTCCATTAGCTGTCGCTGCATACTGCCTCCTAACGATCATGGTTAGTATAAGACCGTTTCGGTCTTTCCATCGAAAAATGTGGGAGTAAACCACGTTTTTCCATCGAATAATGTGGGAGGCAACCACGTTTTTCCATCGAATAGTGTGGGGGTTTAGGTCGGCACCTGGGGGCGTTCCTTCTCTGCCGGCAGTTTGGAACACTCCTTGTTTTGGTGCAAATTAGCTACCCTTGCATCAGAAAACGGCGCCCGTCGGCGATGTTGCCGGCGGGCGCCGTTGTCGTGTAGGTGGCTATGTCGTGCGGGCTGCTGTTGAACGTTCGAGCTCGCGTGCTACAGCGAGTCGATAAAGCGCTGCTGGGCGGCGCGTCCTGCCTCGTCCCACTTAAAGACGCCGGCGTTGTCGAGCACGTGGCCAAACACCACGCCGACCTCCTCGTGCAGGATATCGATGGCGTTGTCGGCCGTAAGCTCGTCGGCGCGGCGGGCAAAGACGTCCTCAGCCCATGCGGCGTGGCTGCGGCAAAGATCATCGCCCTCGAGCGCACCGGCAAGGTCGTAGCTGGCATCGACCTTGGCTGCCAGCAGATGCTCACGGACAGCGCCAAGCTCGGGAACCAGGCGCGGCGGCAAAATGGCCAGGCCCATGACTTCGATCAGGCCGATGTTCTCCTTCTTAATGTGGTGGTACTCGGCATGTGGGTGGAAAACGCCTAGCGGGTGCTCGTCGGTCGTGATATTGCAGCGAAGCGCCAGGTAGGCCTCGTAAATCTCGCCGCCGGCGTTGCCGCGGGAGTCCACGCGGCGAATGACGGGCGTCACGGTGTTGTGGGCCACGCCGTCGGCTGTGTGCGCGATGACGCCCACAGACTCATCGGTCCACTCGCGCCAGGCGAGGATAATCTTCTCGGTGGCGTCGAGCAGCTGGGCGCGGTCGTGCGAGCGCAGTCGCAGCACCGAAAGCGGCCACTGCAACACGGTACCGCTGACCTGGTCAAAGCCGGGCATGCTAAACTGCGAGACCTCGGCGGCGTGCATCATGGGGAACTCGTGCGCGCCGCCCTGGAAGTGGTCGTGCGACAGAATCGAGCCGCCCACGATGGGCAGGTCGGCGTTGGAGCCAATAAAGTAGTGCGGGAACAGGTCGACAAAGTCGAGCAGGCAGGTCAGCCCCTTGCGGTCGACGTGCATCGGACGATGCTCGGAGCTCATGGCAATGCAGTGCTCGTTAAAGTACGCGTACGGGCTGTATTGGAAGCCCCAGCGCTCGCCGTCGAGCTGGATAGGGATAACTCGCAGGTTCTGACGGGCGGGATGGGCACCGCCGTCGGCTGCGGCGGAGCGTCCAGGGTAGCCCTCGTTCTCGATGCACAGCTGACAGGCGGGATACTTCTCGCTCGTGTTTTTGGCGGCACCGGCCGCGGCAATATCGCGCGGGTCCTTCTCAGGCTTGGACAGGTTGATGGTGATCTCCAGGTCGCCCCAGTTGGTGGGGGTGCTCCATTTGATATTGCGCGCGATGGCGGCGCGGCGCACGTAGCCGGCGTCGCAGCATAGACCGTAGAACCAGTCGGTTGCGGCGCGGGGCTCGTTGACACCAATGCGGCCGTTGAATTCCTCGTTTACAACCGAAGGCCTCGGCATCAGCACACCCATGATGCGCATGGCGATGCGATCGCGGCCCGATGCCGTATCCTCGGCAGCACCGTTGGCAACGGCGGCCTCGGAAAGCGCGGCAAGTGTGCCTTCAAGGTCAAAGTTGGGCAGGGTGTCGGGGTGCAAGAGCGAGAGTTTCTCGACCTGGAGCGCCCAGGCCATGTCGAGCGCCGGCCCCGTAGCACCGATGCACTCGAGAATGGTGTTATACGCCCAGATGCGATCGTCCTGGCCGATCATCGATCGGTGGATAGCGTACTCGATCAGGTTCTGCGCGGCCTCGCGCACGTCAGTCATTACAGCCATGCCGCGTAAGCCCCCTTGTCAGAAATTGCGTAGTGGCGGGCAGAGCCCTCGCCTAGCCAGCCGTTCATCTTGGTGATAAAGGTGTCGACCAGGTCGAGCGGCACGAAGGCCTGGATGGTGCCACCAAAGCCGCCACCGTGGATACGGACGGCGCCACGGCCGTCGAGCACGTGCTCGGCCAGTGCCAGGGCATACATCGAGGGCTGCTCGGAGCCCAGCTTGGCAACGACATTCTGTAGGTACATGGCAGAGCTGGCGCCGGACTCGCGCGTCAGGACCAGGAACTGATCGATGTCGCCGGCGTTCAGAGCAGCCCAGCGCTTGTCGACCAGGCCGTTCTCGTACCAGTAGTGAACGGCGCGCAGGCAGGCGCGGTCGCCCAGCTTGGCGCGCAGCTCGGGGAGCTTGGCGTCAAAATCGGCAACGTCGACCTCGCACAGGCGTGCCTTGCCAAACTCGGCGGCAACGTCCTGCATCTCGCGCGGAACGGCGGCGTAGTCGTCGGTGGCGGCCACGTGGTCGGCACCGACCTTAACGAGCACGAGCGCATAGCCGTGATCCTCAAAGTTGAGCTCGAGCTTCTGGGTTTTAGGCTGAGCCTGGTCCTCAAAGTCCATGTAGGCAAGGCCGCCCAGGCACACGGCGGCCTGGTCCATCAGACCGCAGGGCTTGCCGTAATAGTTGTTCTCGGTGCGCTGGCTCATCTGCGCGAGCGCGACGGGCTCGATGGCGGGTGCGCCCCAGAGGGTTTCCATGGCGCGACCGTACGCGGCCTCGACGGCGGCAGAGCTGGAAAGACCGCCGCCCGAGGGGACGGAGCAGGTGAAGGCGAAATCGAAGCCGTGGGGCTCAACGCCAAGGGCTGCAATCTCGTGGGCCATGCCGCGGACGAGGCTCGCGGACGTGCCCTTCTCGGACTCTTGAATATCCAGCGTGTCGAGCATGATTTCAAACGTAGGATAGCCCTCGTCGGCGACGCGAATCTTGTTGGAGTCGGTTGCCACGGCGATGCCGTCAACGGCGACATCGAGCGAGCCGGCGATAACGTGGCCGCCCTCGTGGTCGGTGTGGTTGCCGCTGATCTCGGAACGGCCGGGCGCGTGCACGTAGAGCACCTGGCGGTCGCCGATGGGGCCAAACTCCTCCTCGAACAGCTTGGTGAGCGTGGCGAATGTCTTTTCGTCGGGGGTGGTCATGGGAGTCCTTTCCTTGGCGCGCCCGGGTGGGTTTTGCGTCGTTATGAGTACGTTAACAACTTGAAGCGGCATGAACCAAGTATTCACGATACCGCACGCTACGGGCTATGTTAACGTACTCATAACACAACGCTTGTCACTTTTTGAGAATCTGGTAATCGGTAGAAATTCAGCCGTGAACGGTACTGCCGTATGGACTTATAAAGCAGAAGAGATGCAGATAGAAAAAGTAGAGTACGTTAACATGCGTCCGACGATAGCGGGCCTCGGCGCGGGATGTATTTCTGCCCGGGCCGGCATTCACGCTATTCAAATCTCGCAAGGGTGAAGGTGATCCTGTGGCAAGGCGCCCGTCCAACGATACCAGTTCGCGTCCGGTCTCCATGGCCGACGTCGCCCGCGCTGCCGGCGTTTCGCAGCAGACGGTTTCGCGCGTCGCCAACGGCTTGCCCAACGTTAACGAGCAGACGCGCCAGCGCGTGCAGACCGCTATGCAAGAGCTCGGCTTTCGTCCGAGTTATGCCGGTCGCTCGCTGCGCGACGGTCGCTACCATTCGGTCGGCCTGTGCGTCAACGATGTCACCAAGTTTGGCAACCTCTCAATGATCGACGGCATCGCCAGCGCTGCTCGCGAGCATAATTGCGCCATCACGTTGGTCGAGATGTCCAAGACCGAGGAGTTTTCGCTTGCCGAGGCCACGCGTCGTATGGCCGCATTGCCGGTGGACGGCATCATCATCGGCATGAGCCGCATGGCGCCCGATTTTGAGACGTTTGATCCACTGCCGGGCATTGGCACGGTCATCGTTACCATGTACGCGCACCCGCGGGTGACCACGGTCGACTCCGATCATTACGGCTGCTCGCTCTTGCTTATGGATCACCTGTTTGAGCTGGGGCACGAGCAGATTCGCTATATTGGCGGCCCGTCGTTCTCGGTCGACGAGCAATTTCGCCGCGCTGGCTGGCAGGATGCGCTCGAGCGTAAACACATCGAGCCGGCAGAGCCGCTCGAGGGCGACTGGTCTGCCAACAGCGGCTACGAGGCCGGCAGATATCTGGCCGAGCACGACCGCACCATGACGGCGATTTACGCGGCAAACGACCAGATGGCAAATGGCGCGATTGCCGCGCTGCGTGATAGCGGCCTGCGCGTGCCCGAGGACGTGAGCGTGGTGGGCGTCGACGATTCGCTCGATGATTTTGTGGCACACAACGAGCTCACGACCGTGCGATTCGATCTACATCAGCGCGGACGCGAGGTGTTTGAGCATGCGGTTCCCGAGGCGGGTACGGCGGGCAAAACCGTTGCCATCCGTATTCCCGGCCAGCTCATTATTCGACATAGCACGGCGATACTGCGCGCATAGTTTGTGCAGGTAAACGGCGATATATTCCACCTCAATAACAATCGATAAGGATGCTGGCAGATAGCCGTGTCTATGAAGACGAGTGTTATGATAGACGGGTTCTTTTGTCTATCTAGGAGGCTTTGCCTGATGGAGATCACCAAGGATATCCGCTACATTGGCGTCAACGATCACGACATTGACTTGTTCGAGGGCCAGTACGATGTGTCCGAGAACGGTATGGCATACAACAGCTACGTTATCTTGGGCGAAAAGATCGCTGTCGCCGATTCAGTCGACGGCGGTTTTGTTGACGAGTGGCTCGGCAACCTCGAGGCCGTGCTCGATGGCCGTACGCCCGACTACCTGGTTGTCCATCACATGGAGCCCGATCACTCCGCCGGTATCGCCGCCTTTATGGAGTGCTATCCCCAGGCACAGATTGTGGCCAGCATGGGTGCCTTCCGCATGATGGTCAACTACTTTGGCACCGACTACCCCGAGCGCAAGGTGGTCGTCAAAGAGGGCGACGTGCTCGACCTGGGTGGCCACAGCCTGACTTTTATCGGCGCCCCCAACGTTCACTGGCCCGAGGTGATCTTCTCCTACGAGTCCACCGACAAGGTGCTCTTTAGTGCTGACGGCTTTGGCAAGTTTGGCGCCAACGACATCGAGGATCCCGAGGGGTGGGCTTGCGAGGCTCGCCGCTACTACTTTGGCATCGTCGGTAAGTTCGGCAAGTTTGTGCAGGCCGTCCTCAAGAAGGCCGCCGGCCTGGACATCCAGATCATCTGCCCGCTCCACGGCCCCGTGCTGACCGAGAACCTGGGCTACTACCTCGACACCTATAACACCTGGTCGAGCTATCAGCCCGAGGACGAGGGCATCACGATCGCCTATGCGAGCGTGTATGGCCATCTGAAGGCTGCCGTCGAGGAGCTCGCATCTGCGCTCGAGGCTCGCGGCCAGAAGGTCTCCGTCTTTGACCTGGCTCGCGACGACATGGCCGAGGCCGTTGAGGATGCGTTCCGCTACGACCGTCTGGTGCTCGCCTCCATTACCTATCAGGGCGAGATCTTCCCGTGCATGAGCACCTTTATCCACACGCTCGCCGAGCACGCCTACCAGAACCGTACGGTGGCGCTCGTCGAGGCCGGCTCTTGGGCGCCTGCAGCTGCCAAGGTTATGACCAAGGAGCTCGAGGGCATGAAGGACATCACCCTGACGCAGAACAAGGTGACCGTGCTGGGCTCGCTCAACGACGCCTCGCGCGCTCAGATCGAGGCCCTTGCCGACGAGCTGTCCAAGTAACGACACGTTCACTTTTGACGCTCAACCATCACAACCACCACAAAGGGGACAGGCACCTTTGTGGTGGTTTTTGTTTAAGCGCCGGCAATGATGAGGGCTGGACGTGCGCTGTCGGTAGCCTCGGCGATTGAGGTGGCGACGGCATGGTCGGGGTCACGGTCCATCACGATGGCGTCGACATCGGTCAGCTCGGCAAAGCGGTACATGCCGCGTCCGTTAACCTTGCTGGCGTCCATGAGGGCGACGCTTTGATGGGCCGCGGTGATCATAGCCGTTTTGGTCTCGGCCATCTGGGGAAAGTCGGTCGTAAAGCCGCAGCTGGAGACAAAGGCGCCGGGGCACATGACGGCCAGATCGGCATGGACCATTTGGAGCGCCTGCATAGTGAGCGGTCCGTACAAATAACGATGGCCTTTGCGCAACGCCCCGCCCAGCATGACGACATCGACCGAGGGCATGCTCTCGTCGATGTAATCGGCAATGGTAATGTCGGCCGTGATGACGGTGATGCCGTTGCGCTGGTCGAGGAGCCGAACGAACTCGAGCGCCGTGGTGCCCGAGTCGACGAGCAGCGTGTCGCCGTCATTGACGAGCTCGATGGCGCTTTGCGCGATGGCTTGCTTGGCGGCGACGTTGACATTGATGCGGCGATCCTGCGTGGAGACGGTCAGACGTTTGTGGAGCGACACGGCGCCACCATGCGTGCGGCGCAGCTTGCCTGCTTCGGCGAGCGCGTCCAGGTCGGCGCGGGCGGTGACGGAGGACACGCCAAAGGTCTGGGCGATTTCTGCTACCTGCACTGAGGCGTTATGATCGAGCATTTCCATAATGGCGGTACGGCGTTCGTCGGCAAAAGCACGGTTGGTGGCTTGGGCCATGCTTGCTCCATTCTCGGCTAAATTTGCAGGAATTGTGTTGACTCTATTTTCGTTCATTTTCTTTTTGAGTAAGAAAACACCTTTCGATTACTTATCTTTTCTATAAAAGAAAGACGCTGAGCGCTCAAAATTCAATATCGAACATGTCCACTCGGCTCAAATTCCTTCCGTTTACTTTTCAAAAACGACTGTATTGACCTGCATGGGCTCAATATCTCGCGCGTGTAAAGCCGCTGAATTTCATACAATGAGCGCAGCAAAACGCAAGGTAAAACGCCTTGTGAACAACTACGCCCGATGTCCAGATGCGGGCGAGGGAGAGGAGCAAACGCTCATGGCACTTGTTACCACCGAAAAGATGCTCAAGGACGCTCAGGCCGGCCAC
>JAEZNV010000136.1 GCA_023441725.1 Actinomycetes bacterium
CCACATGAACCTCGGCGCCGCGACTGGTAAGGCTTGCGAGTAAATCGTCACGATGATACTCGTCAAGCGTCATGCCGTCAGCGTTGAACATGAGCTTAGGCACAAAGAGCATAACCCCCGACAGGTCCTGCGGCAGCTGCTCCAGGATATCGCTGGCGACGATGAGGCCGGTCACGTCCACGTTGCCGCCAAAGTAGCGGTTCTTGATGGCCGTGACGGTGCCGGAAAGGCCCTGTGGAGACTCCACGAAGCGGGCGACGGTATCGCGTGCGCTGGCGCCCGAAAGACATACCAGGCGCTGGTCGCGGGCAGTCATAGCCTTGCGAACGCGGGCAAGGCGCTCGGCGTCGGCGGCAAGCACGTCGTCGGTCTCGTCCAGATACGAGCGGATCATGCCGATGCCGTCGTAGTACTGCGGGTAACCGTCGTAAAAGTCCGCCTCGGGCGGCTCGATGCCGGCGTCCAGATAGAACTCGTCGCTCATCTGGAACGTGTGGCGGCCAAAGCGCTCGTACGCGCGATCCTGGAAGGGCCGGATCATGGCGATAGTCTCGCGTGCGAGCTCGGGTTTGTCGCTGTAGGACCAGCTAAAACGGTTCTGATGCTTGGTAAAACCGAGCGGCACAATGCCCAGGCTGGTGATTTGCTCGTGCTCCTCGCAAAAGCGCAGGGTCTTTTCCAGCTCCTCGCCGTCGTTCATGCCGGGGCACAAAACGATCTGCGCGTGGATCTCGATGCCGGCGGCCATGATGGTCTCGAGCACGTCCATGCCGCGCTGGGCGTTGCGGCCCATCATGCGGCGGCGGACGTCGGGGCTCACGGCGTGGACCGACACGTTCATGGGGCTCATGTTGCGCTGGATGACGTTTTGAACATCTTCGTCGGTGAGGTTCGTGAGCGTGACAAAGTTGCCCTGCAAAAAGCTCAGGCGATAATCGTCGTCGCGGATGTAGAGCGTGGAGCGACCGCCCTTGGGCAGCATGGTCATAAAGCAGAACACGCAGGCGTTGACGCAGGTGCGCATGCCGTCAAAGATGGGGCCGTCGAACTCAAGGCCCCAGTCCTCACCCGGGAAGCGGTCGAGTTCCACGGGGGTGACGGTGTTGTCGCGCGGGTCGAGAACCTCGAGGTCGACGGTGTCGTCGTCTGCCTCCCAGAGCCACACGATCATGTCGGTAAGCCGCTCGCCGTTGACCGTGAGCACGCGCATGCCCGGCTCGATACCCACATCCCATGCGGGCGATTCGGGGCGCACGTTCTTAACGAGCGCGCCATCACCCGGCTCGGGGTCGCGGCTGCGCCCGTAATCGGCCACCTCGGCGGCGTATGCGGGTACGGGCTGGTCCATGATTAGCGGCAAAGCTCCTTGATGCGCGCGACGGTGCGTTCGATGTGTTCTTGCGGGGTGGAGGCTCCGGCGGTGATGCCGATGTGGTGTGCGGTGGCAAACCATGCGGCCTCGAGCTCGGAAGCTTCCTCGATGTGATGGGTATGCTCGCAGGCATCGGCGCAGATCTGTGCCAGGCGGCGCGTGTTGCCGGAGTTTTTGCCACCCACGACGACCATGCAGTCGCAGCGGGTGGCAAGTGCGGCGGCCGCCTGCTGGCGCTCGCTCGTGGCGGCGCAGATGGTGTTGATCACGCGCAGTTCCTGCACGAGCGGGGTGATGGAGGCCACAACCTCGGCCAGGTTCTGCGCGGTCTGGGTGGTCTGCACAACCAGGCCCACCTTGCCCTTGAGTGACAGCGCGTCCGCATCGTCGGCACAGCTCACGACCTGCGCGTCATCGCCGGCGTGGCCCAGGATGCCCTCGACCTCGGGATGCCCCGGCTCGCCCACGACGATCACACGGTAGCCCTCGCGCACCAGGCGCTCGGCGGCCACGTGGACCTTCTTGACGTAGGGGCAGGTGGCGTCGACCACGGTGAGGCCGCGCTCGCGAGCGGCGTCAATGACCTGCGGCACCACACCGTGGGCGCGGATGATTACGGTGCCCGACGCGGCATCGTCCAAGGTGTCGGCCAGACCAACGCCTGCCTCGGCAAGCTCGCGCACCACGATGGGGTTATGAATGAGCGGGCCCAAGGTGTGAACCTGAGCGGTCTCCCCCGCCTGCGGGGCGGCCGCCAGCGCCATGTCGAGCGCTCGCTGCACGCCGTAGCAGGTGCCGGCGTGGGCGGCGATTTCGATGGTGGGGGCGTCTGCCTTGCCGGGCACAGCCTCGGCAGTGTTAATAACTTCCTCGCCCATGGCTAGAACCTGCCCGGATGCTCGGCGCACAGGTCATCGCGCATGGCGTAGACGCGGTTCATGGCCTCGGACTCAAACCATGCCAGGCGCTCCTTGCGCTTGAGCTCGGCCGGTGCATCGGAAAGCGAGATGGCCTTGCCGGCACGGATCCAGCATTTCTTGGGACGCATGAGCTTTTTGCCTTCGGGCGTAATATCGGACCAGCCACAGATGGCGAGCGGGTTCACGGGCGCCTTGCCCATCTGGGCGATGAGCGCAAAGCCGCCGTGGACCTCGGGCTTGATTTCGCGCGAGCGAATGCGCGTGCCCTCCGGGAAGATCAGGACGTCCTCGCCTCGCTGCAGCGCATGCTGGGCGGCACGCAGGCATTTCATGTCGGCGGTGCCGCGCTCGACGGGAATACCGCCCACACGGCTAAAGGCCCAGCGCACGATCTTGGTCTTGGCAAACTCGGATTTAAAGATGGGGCGAATGCGGCGGCCGCCAAAGAACAGCGCCGTCTCTACAGCCAGGAGCTCGGCCATCGAGGTGTGGTTGCAGATAACCACGCTGCCGCGGCCTTCCTGGCGCTCAAACAGCAGGTCGGCGTCCTCGACCTTCCAGCGCCACATGAGTTTGGAGAATGCCCAAAGGATTGCCATGACAACGGCAACAGTGCCGCGGATGAGCGCCGGGAACTCGGCGTAGGGGGCGTTGTAGTAATCCTCGGGCGTCTGCTTAAACAGGCGCATGGGCTACCTCCTTTGGTTGATGAGGTCCTCGATAATCGAGACGACCTCATCGATGGTGTGGGCGGTGGAGTCTACGTGCACGGCGTCCTCGGCTGGCACAAGCGGCGCGACCTCACGGCTGCTGTCGAGTTTGTCGCGCTGCTTGAGGGCGTCGAGGGTCTCATCGACCTCAGCCTCGAGCTGCTCGGCAGTAAGCGGCTGAGCGTCGTTTTGGTGGCGCTGCAGCACGCGGCGACGGGCGCGCTCACGCGGGTCGGCGGTCAGGAAAACCTTGACCTGCGCGTTGGGGAACACGACGGTGCCGATGTCGCGACCTTCGGCCACGATATCGCGGTCTTCGGCTGCGCGGCGCTGATGGATGAGCATGGCGGCGCGCACACCCGGGTAGGCCGAGACCTTGGACACGTTGGCGTCGACCTGCGGGGTGCGAATGGCGGCCGATGCGTCCTGGCCATCGATGCTCAGGCGCGTGTCCTCGCCGGTGCCGTTGGTAAAGCGAATCTCAATCTGCTCGGCGAGGGCGTCGATGGCAGCCTCGTCGTCCAGGTCGATGCCGCGGTCGAGCGCGGCGAAGGTGACGGCGCGATACATGGCGCCCGTGTCAAGCTTGTTAAAGCCCAGTTGGCGGGCGATCTCCTTGGCGATGGTGGACTTGCCGGAACCGGCGGGGCCGTCGATGGCAACGATCATGCAATGCTTCCTTTCGGTGGTTGACGTGCTGGTATGGGATACGGACGCTGTTGCTTGGCGAACTGCCTAGCCCGTGTAGCGCTCGCGGTAGGTGTTGCGCTTGGGTGCGGAGCCGTGGCTGCCGTGGTGACGCGTGCGACTCGCGGTGTTGGTCACCGGCGCGCCGCCGCGCTTGGAGCTGGCCTGCTTGGGCGGGATGCCGCCGGCCTTGAGGATCTGCACCTCGCGGTCGGTGAGCTCGCGCCACGAGCCCTTGGCCACGTCCTTGAGCTCCAGGCCGGCAAAGTTGCAGCGGTGCAGGCGAATCACCGGGTGGTGTATCTTGCTCAGCATGCGCTTGACCTGGTTTTTACGGCCCTCGCGAATGATGACCTCCACGGCGGTGGTGCCGGGCTTGACGCCTTGCGGAGCCACGGCCTCGGCCTCGCGCGCGCTGATGACGCGGCAGATCGCCGGCTGGCACAGGCCGTCGTCGAGCTCGATGCCGCGACGGAGCGGTTCCAAGTCGCGATCGGTCAGGTGGCCGTCCACGAGCGCCTGATAGGTCTTGTAGACGTGCTTGCTGGGGTGCAGCAGGTCCTGGGACAGGTCGCCGTCGGTGGTAAAGAGCAAAAGGCCCGTAGTGTCGCGGTCCAGGCGACCCACCGGGAAGAGCCCCGGAAAGCGGTCGCGCGGGACCAGCTCGGCCACACAAGGGCGCTCCTGCGGATCGCTCATGGTGGTGAGGTAGCCGGTCGGTTTGTAGAGCATCAGGTACACGGCGCCCTGGTTGAGCTTGACGGGCATGCCGTCGACCTCGATATGGTCGCGGTCGACATCGACCTTGGTGCCCAGTTCGGTCGCGACCTGGCCGTTGACGGTCACGCGACCGGCGGTCATCAGGTCCTCCGAGCCGCGGCGGCTCGCCACGCCCGCGCGCGCCAATAAGCGCTGAAGACGCATGGTGTGCGGGTAGACGGGCTGGGCGCCGGCTGCGGGCGCTGCGGCGTCCATGGCGCTTGCGGCGCGCGTCTCCCCTGCTTCGTTAGTCCTCGTCATGCATATCCTCCGAGGTCTCGTCGGTGGGCAGAAGATCTGCGCCATCGGTATCGCCAACATCGGTATCGATCAGTTCGCGCTCTTCGTCCAGGTCCTCGGCCTGCTCCTCGAGGGTGGATTGAATGCTGCGGCCGCTCAGGCGCTCGCGGATAAACTGGCGCGACTGCTCGTCGGGGGCAAACTGCTCCAGATCGGGCAGGTCGCGGGTAGAGCGCAGGCCGAACTTCTCCAAAAAGGCGTTGGTCGTGCCGTAGATGATTGCCTGTCCGCGCTGGGGGTCGCGGCCGAGCTCGCGCACCAGACCCTTGTCAACGAGCGACGCGATGACGCCGTCGGAGTTGACGCCGCGGATGCCCTTGACCACCTCGCGCGTGACGGGCTGGTGGTAAGCGATGACAGCCAGGGTCTCGAGCGCCGCCTGCGACAGCTTTTGCGTGTCCCAGCTCAGCACGTAGGCCTCGACCACGTCGTGGTAGGCAGGGTGTGTAAACAGGCGCCAGCCGCCAGCGACCTCGCGCAGCTGAAAGCCGCGGTTGGCCTCCTCGTACTCAACCTTGAGCTCGGCCAAAAGCGACGCGCACTCGCCCGGGGCGATGTCCAGCGCACCTGCCAGCGCGGGCGCGCTCACGGGGTCGCTCGACACCAGCAGCAGCGCCTCGAGGGCGCCTTTGAGGCTGTTCGCCTCTAGCGTGGAAAGGGTTGACATGGTTGCCGCTCCTATTCAGTGAGCTCGGGGCCCTCGCCGGGCACGTATGCCTCGGCGCCCTCGACGCGGTTGATTTGAATGGTTCCAAAGATCTCGTCTTGGCTCAGCGTGAGCGAGCCGCGCTTGGCGAGCTCCAGCATGGCCAGGAAGGTGACGACGAGCTGCTCGGTGGTGGCGTCGCCGTCCAACAGCTCGCGGAAGGTGCAGGTTTGGTGCGCCATGGTAAAGCGGTCGACCGAGGCCACCGTCAGGTCGAGCGGCACGCGATGCGGTGCCACGTGCTCGGCCTCCAGCAGGAAGGTCTGGCGCTTGCCG
>JAEZNV010000148.1 GCA_023441725.1 Actinomycetes bacterium
GATTAGTGGTGAGAGCACGGCAGGATGTAAAGCCCGCAACGGCATCGGGGATGATTGCGGCCTCGGCACCGCCGGCGAGAATCGCATCGGCATAGCCATGCTTGATGGCGCGGAACGCCTCGCCCACGGCATGGGCCGAGGTCGCGCAGGCGGTCACCACGGGCAGGGTCGGGCCCTTTGCCTTGTGGCGGATTGCGATATTGCCCGAAGCCATATTGGGGATCATCATCGCGATCATATAGGGCGATGCGCGGCGGGGCCCACGGTCGGCAATCGTGTGGACGTTGTCGACGAGTGTCTGCATGCCGCCCACGCCCGAACCCACGTAGACGCCCAGGCGCTCGCGATCGATGGCGCCCTCGACATCAAAGCCCGCATCGTGCATGGCCTCGTCCGACGCTGCCAGGGCAAACTGAACGCAGGGGTCCAGGTGCTTGGCGTCACGCTTGCCAAAGTACTCGTTGCCGTCAAAACCCTTGACCTCGGCCGCCACCTTAACGGCAAACGCATCGGTATCGAAGTGCGTGATCGGGCCGATGCCGCACGTGCCGGCGCACATGGCCGCCCAGGTAGCAAGCGCCGTGTTACCGAGCGGCGATACGGCACCGATACCGGTGATTGCAACTCTCTGTTCCATCATGGTCTCCTCATTCAAGCCGTTGTTCGGCCCTGGTTTCTACATCGCCATTCCGCCGTCGACGCGCACGACTTCGCCCGTAATGTAGGCAGCCGCATCACTCGCCAAAAAGCACACCACGCCGGCCACTTCCTCGGGGCGCGCCATGCGCTTTAGGGGAATCTGTTCCTCGCACGCCGCGCGAACCTTCTCCGAGAGCTTTGCCGTCATATCGGTCTCGACAAACCCGGGGGCGTCCGCGTTCACTCGTACGCCGCGGGGCGCAAGCTCGCGCGCCACCGCCTTGGGCAGACCGATCACGCCCGCCTTGGAGGCGGCGTAGTTGGCCTGCCCGGCATTGCCCATCAGGCCCACAACCGAGCTCATGTTGATGACGCAACCGCCGCGCTGGCGCATAAAGGTCTTGGTGAGCGCGCGCGTCGTGTTAAACGTTCCTTTAAGATTGACATCGAGCACGCGATCGAAGGCGTCATCGCCCATGCGCATGAGCAGGCCATCGCGGGTGATGCCAGCGTTGTTGACGAGCGCCCAAATGGAGCCAAAGTCGTTGAGGACCGCTTCCACGCACGCGTTGACGGCAGCGGGGTCGGCCACGTCACATTGATATGAGCGCGCCGTGGCGCCAGCCGCCTCACAGGCTTCGCACGTCTCGCGCGCCGCATCTGCGCTACCGGCATAGACGACGGCGATATCGTAGCCGTCCTCCGCCAGGCCCACGGCACAAGCGCGACCGATGCCGCGCGAGCCGCCCGTGACAAGCGCCACGCGACCTGAGTCGTTGCGCTCGAGCGCGCCGTTGTTCAAGTTGCCCATGTCATTCCTTTCGGGTTACAGCCCTGTGGGCTATGCGAGCTCGTCGGCAATAGCTGCGACCTGCTCGGCCGTTTCGCACGAATACACGCGAACGTCGCTCAGCGTACGCTTGACCAGGCCCGACAGCGTTTTGCCGGGGCCGACCTCAATAAACGTGTCGATGCCTTGATCCTGCAGAGCATGCAGCGTGTCGACCCAGCGTACGGCATGACTCACCTGGTTGGTCAGCACCTCCGATGCCGCCTGCGGGTCGGCCGGATAGGGCGCCGCCGTCATATTTGCCATAACAGGAATGAGCAACGGGGACGGCGCGTGACCGGCATCGATATATGCAGCAAGGCCACAGGTCGCCTCGGCCATATAGGGGCTATGGAATGCACCCGACACCGCGACCTTCATGGCCCGGCCACCAGCCTCTTTTACCAGGACGTCGAGGGTCTGCAACGCATCGGGCGCTCCGGCCACAACCGTCTGCTGGGGGCTGTTGTAGTTGACCGGCCAGCAGTCCTCGCCTGCCTGTTTTGCCAGGCCCTCAACTTGCGCCGCATCGAGCTTGATGACGGCGCGCATGCCGCCGGGGTGACGCTCAGCCGCCGTGGCCATAAGCGCCGCGCGCTCGCACACGAGCTCAAAGCCCGCTCGCGTATCGAATGCCCCCGCAAAGGTGAGCGCGGCGACCTCGCCCAGCGAGAATCCCGCACAGGCGGCAGGCACCACGCCGCGCTCGCGCAGGGCGGTAGCCGCTGCCAAGTCGTGCACGAACACGCAAGGCTGTGTGTTCTCGGTCTGCGAGAGTTCCTCCTTGGAGGCGCTCCGGCACTGCTCACTGGTTCCCGGACGCACCTCGTCGGCGATCGCAAACACCTCGGCAGCCGCCGGTGATGCCTCGATGAGGTCGACGCCCATCGCGGGATGCTGGGCACCCTGACCGGCAAACAGAAACGCTACGCTACCCATGCGGACGCACCCTTCAGGACATGCTCGGCGCCATCGACCAGATCGTCGACGATTTCGCGTGCGCTCTGGCGTTCGTTGACCATGCCGGCAATCTGTCCGCACAAATACGAACCCTCTTCGTAATTACCGTCCTTTGCGGCTTTACGAAGCGCGCCCGCGCCCATGGCCCCAAGCTCCTCGGGGCTTGCGCCCGCCGCCTCGTTCTTGGCATACGCGTTGGTGAAGGGGCTCTTGAGGGCGCGAACCGGATGTCCCGTCGAGCGACCGGTCGCACGCGTCGACGTGTCGCCTGCCTTGAGCACCAGCTCTTTGTACTGTTCGGATACGGTGCACTCGTTTGCGACCAGAAAGCGTGTTCCCACCTGGACGCCGGCAGCGCCGAGCATAAAGGCGGCCGCCACACCGCGGCCATCGGCGATGCCGCCAGCCGCAACCACGGGAATATCGACCGCATCGACAACCTGCGGCACCAGCGCCATCGTCGAGGTCTCTCCAATATGGCCGCCTGATTCGGTGCCCTCGGCAACCACGGCAGTTGCTCCGCGACGCGCCACGAGACGCGCCAGCGCCACCGAAGCCACGACGGGTATGACCTTGATGTCTGCATCGTTCCAGGCCTTCATGTACTTGGTGGGATTGCCGGCGCCGGTCACCACAACGGGCACCCGCTCATCAATCACCACTTGTGCGACCTCGTCGACAAACGGACTCATGAGCATAACGTTGACGCCAAAGGGCTTATCCGTCTTGGCGCGCAGCTCGTGAATCTGATCGCGCAGCCAGTTTGCGTCGGCATTCATGGCCGCGATAATGCCTAAGCCGCCCGCCTCGGACACGGCAGATGCCAGCGAGGCATCGGCAATCCAGGCCATGCCACCCTGGAACACGGGTTTTTCGATGCCGAGCAGATCGCAGAGAGGAGACTTGAGCATCACTACTTCTCCAATGCCGCCTCGACCGTATCGACGAACTCGCCGACCGTCTTGGGGTTCTCCTCGGTATCGAGCTCAATGCCAAACTCGTCCTCGACGGCGACGAGGATCTCGACGGTGCCCAGACTGTCGAGGCCAATCTCCTCGAGCGTGGACTCGGGCTTCATCTCGACATCGTCAAGGCCAGCGGTCTCGCGGATAACGTCGCAAACGCGCTCGAAGGTCTTCTGATCTGCCATGGTAGTTCTCCTTTGTTTGTGCCCCAGGGGCGTTTTCATTTCCTATGTGCAACTACTTCCAGCGAAGTAGATAGCCACCTACATCCAAGCCGGCGCCAAATCCGACCAGGGCGATGGTGTCGCCCGCGTGCAGCGCGCCGGTATTTGCCAGTCGATCGAGAGCAAGCGGAATGCATGCGCTCGAAATGTTGCCAGTTTCACGCAACGTTCGGACCACACGGTCGTCCGGCATACCCAGGCGCTTGACTGCCTGGCTCAAGATTCGTTCGTTAGCCTGATGGAATACAAAATGGTCGATGTCTTCGACCGAAATGCCCGCATCGCTCGCAAGCTTATGGACCGTGTCGCAGATGGCGTTGACGCCGAACTTGAAGACGCGACGGCCGTTCATGGAAAGCACGCTTTCGCAGTCCTGCGCCGTCTTATACGGCGAGGAGCCCGCCAATCCGGGGACGCGCAGTGTTTCGACGTCAGGCGACGTCGAAAGCTCAACAGCAAGGGGATTCTCTCCCCCGGCCTCCATGACTGCAGCGCTCGCGCCATCGCCAAAGAGCACGCACGTGGCACGATCGGTCCAATCGAGCGCGCGCGTCATCTGCTCGGCGGCAACGACCAGCACGTGCTCGGCGCGACCTCGGGCGATATAGCCCTCGGCGACATCGAGCGCAAAAACGAAGCCAGCACAAGCCGCCGAAACGTCGAAGGCAGGACATGTGGCACCCAGGCGCTCAGCAACGGCGCACGCTTCGGCGGGAACGAGATGATCGCCCGTCGTCGTCGAACAGACGATAAGATCCAGCTGGCTCGCGTCGATTCCGGATACCTGGAGTGCCCGCTCGCTCGCCGCTACGGCAAGGTCGTCGAGTGACTCAGTGGTGCAGACGTGGCGGCTCTTGATACCGGTGCGGGTAAAAATCCACTCATCCGAGGTATCGAGGAACTCGGACAGCTCGTCGTTGGAAACGCTGCGCTCGGGAAGAGCCGAGCCCGTTCCCAGTATCGTGAAACCCATCACTAACCTCCTTTGAGTTGTTGACGTGTTTACATCGACCAAGAGAGGATAGCGCATTTCAGTCATTGTTGACGTGTTAACATTAAATTGTCCAAATGCGACAAAGGCTTCACATTGTGTCTGTCTCACGACACCATTGCGTTATTCACTTATTCATTAAGGAGGTAGCAGCCGCTATGGATGCCAAATTAACGATAGTCGACGTAACCGGATCGACCAACGATGACCTGCTCGAAGCAGGAAAACAAGGAGCGCCGCACGGCACAGGACTTGCCGCCCGGGCTCAGACAGCAGGACGCGGCCGGCGCGGCCACAAGTGGGATTCAACCGCCGGCAACCTATTGCTTTCGATTGTCCTGCGTCCATGCGTTAATCCTGCAAAGTACTCTGGTCTTGCCGCCGTCAGCGGCCTAGCGGTGCTCGAGGCGCTCGAAAAGCAGGGTCTTGCAAACGAGATTGGCCTCAAATGGCCCAACGACCTCGTCGCGCGAGGACGCAAGCTCGGCGGCATTCTGGTCGAGGCGGCACGCGATAACGAAGGCAAACCTTTCGCCGTCTGCGGCATTGGCGTCAATGTGAACTATGTGCCTTCGGAGGTTCCCGATGGCGGCCTGCCGGCAATCGGTCTCTCGGACCTCAACAAGAATGTTCCCGCCGTCGATGTGCTACTCAAGGAGGTCTATCACGCGGTCGTGAACGCTGTAGACACATGGGCCGAGCGTCTCAACGCCATGGAAGAAGACGCCGGACCGCTCGCGCCCGTCCACGGCGAATATATCGGTCATCTCAATTGGATTGGGGATCACGTTATCGCCCGTTCCCCCGCTGGGGACGAGCTGGCGCGTGGAATCTTTCAAACGGTCGATGACTTTGGTCGCGCGTGCATCGAGACAGAAGACGACTTGCGCTCCTTCCATTTTGAGGAGGCATCGCTGCGCCCCATGGGTAAATAAGACGCCATAGCCACCCATTCGGCCGCATTATCCGGGCCCCCAAGGCCACCATTCAAAACAAAAGAGCCCCGCTACCATAATGGCAGCGGGGCTCTTTAAGCTATGAGCAATATCGCTTAGAGCTTGATGTCGATGTCGACGCCAGCGGGGAGGTCGAGACGCATGAGCGAATCAACGGTGCCCGAGGTGGGGTCGAGGATGTCGATGAGGCGCTTGTGGGTGCGCATCTCGAACTGCTCACGGGAGTCCTTGTTCACGTGCGGCGAGCGGATAACCGTGTACAGGTTGCGCTCGGTGGGCAGGGGGACAGGACCGGAAACGCGAGCGCCGGTCTTCTGAGCGGTCT
>JAEZNV010000169.1 GCA_023441725.1 Actinomycetes bacterium
GTTTGGGGCTTTGCTCGATACAAGTTCCGCACGAGCCGAAGGCCACTTAATGTGGCCTTCGTGCGAGCAGGACTGTCCGCAGTAGCGAGCAATGCCCCAAACCGCGCCCCCAGTACCGCCTACGAGAAGTCAGCAACCTGAGCAGTCAGCGCCGCCAGGATCTCCTTGAGCTCAGCTGCACGGTCCCTCTTCTTCTGGACCACCGCGGGCGCGGCCTTAGCCACAAAGCCCTCGTTGGCAAGCGTCTTCTCGCAGCCGGCGAGCTCCTTCTGGGCCGCGGCGATCTCCTTCTCCAGACGTGCCTTCTCGGCCGAAAGGTCAACCTTGCCCTCGAGCACCACAAAGACCTCGACGCCGCTGTCAACAACGGCGATGCTCGCGGCCGGCTTCTCAATGTCGGTGCCCATAACCAGCGAAGCCGTGTTCGCAAGCGGCTCGATGGTCGAACGCAGGCTCTCGAGCTTCTCGATGTCCTCGGCACCGGCGCGCACGACCACGTCGAGCTCGGCCTTGGGGCTCAAGCGATAACGCGAACGCGTGGCGCGGGCGGCGGAAACGACGGTGCGGCACAGCTCAAAGGCGCGCTCGGCGTCCTCGTCGACGTACTTGGCGTAGTCGGCGGGCTCAGGCCACTTGGCGATCATGAGCGCGTCGGCGCGGTCGACGTTGCCCTCGGCGTCCAGATCGAGCACGCTCGCCGGCATGTTGTCCCAGATCTCCTCGGTGACAAATGGCATAAGTGGGTGCATCAGGCGAATGGAGGTGTCGAGCACAAAAATCAGGTTGCGCTGCGCCTGCAGACGGCCCTCGCCCTTCAGGCGGGCCTTGGTGACTTCGACGTACCAGTCGCAGACCTCGTTCCAGAAGAACTGCTGCACGCCGCGGGCCATGTCGCCAAAGGTGTAGTTCTCAATACCCTCGGTGACCATCTTAACGGCCTTGGCCAGGCGACTGAACATCCAGGCGTCGGCCGGCGTCTCCACGACGGGCTCGCCGGGCGTGTAGCCCTCCATGTTCATGAGCAGGAAGCGACTGGCGTTCCAGATCTTGGTCACAAAGCTCTTGGCCTGTTCGGTACGCGGGCTGTCGATGAGCTTCTTGGTCTTCTTGTCGATGTTCGCGTCGAACTTAACGTCCTGGTTATTGGTGCACAGCGTGAGCAGGTTGAAGCGCATGGCGTCGGCGCCGTACATGCCAATGAGATCCATGGGGTCAACGCCGTTGCCCTTGGACTTGGACATGCGGCTGCCGTCCTTGGCCAGAATCGTCGGATAGATGACGACGTCCTTAAACGGCACCTCGTCCAGGAAATACAGCGAGCTCATGACCATGCGGGCGACCCACAGCGCGATGATGTCGCGCGCGGTGACGAGCGCCGTCGTGGGGTGATGGCCCTCGAGCAGCTCCGGCTTTTGCGGCCAGCCCTGCGTGGCGAAGGTCCACAGCTGCGAGCTGAACCAGGTGTCCAGCACGTTCTCGTCCTGGTGCACGTGATGGCCGCCGCACTTGGGGCACACGTCGGTGTCCTCGGTAAGGGCGTCCTCCCAGCCGCAGTCCTCGCAGTAGAACACAGGGATACGGTGGCCCCACCACAGCTGACGGCTGATGCACCAGTCCTTAAGGTTCTCCATCCAGGTGGTGTAGGTCTGCGTCCAGCGCGCGGGGTGGAAGGTGACCTTGCCGGAGTTGACGGCGTCGAGCGCCGGTCCCTTGAGCTTGTCGACGGCGACGAACCACTGCTCGGACAGCCACGGCTCCAGGGCGGCGTCGCAGCGGTAGCAGTGCATGACGGAGTGGTCGTGCTCCTCGACGTGGTCGAGCAGGTCGTGCTCCTCAAACCACTTGATGACGGCCTCGCGGCACTCCTCGCGGGTCATACCGGTGAACTCGCCGTAGCCCTCGACAACCACCGCGTGCTCGTCGAAGATGTTGATCTGCGGCAGGTCGTGGGCCTGGCCCATGGCGTAGTCGTTGGGGTCGTGGGCAGGGGTGACCTTGACGAAGCCGGAGCCAAAGTTGGCGTCGACATGCCAGTCCTCAAAGATAGGAATCTCGCGGTCGACGATGGGGAGCTTGACGGTCTTGCCCACGAAGGCGGCCTTCTCGGGATCCTTAGGAGAGACTGCAACGCCCGTGTCGCCGAGCATGGTCTCGGGGCGCGTGGTGGCGACGACGATGTAGTCCTGGCCGTTGACCGGCTCGGTCAGCGGGTAGCGCAGGTGCCACAGGTGGCCCTTCTCGTCCTTGTACTCGGCCTCGTCGTCCGAGATGGCAGTGGTGCAGTTGGGACACCAGTTGACGATGCGCTTGCCACGATAGATCAGACCGTCGTGGTACCAGTCGCAGAAGACCTTGCGCACGGCCTGCGCGTAGTCCTCGTCCATGGTGAAGCGTTCGTTATCGAAGTCGATGGAGCAGCCCATGCGCTTGATCTGCTCGACGATGATGCCACCGTACTCGTGGGTCCAATCCCAGCAGGCGTCGACAAATTTGTCGCGGCCGATCTCCAGGCGGCTAATGCCCTCGCTCTTGAGCTTCTTGTCAACCTTGGTCTGCGTCGCGATACCGGCGTGGTCGGTGCCCAGCACCCAGCGCGTGGACTTGCCGCGCATGCGAGCCATACGGACGATGGCATCCTGGATGGAGTCGTCGGTGGCGTGGCCCATGTGGAGCTTGCCGGTTACGTTGGGAGGCGGAATGGTGACGGTGCAGTCGCCCACGCCCTCACGGCGCTTGTAGTAGCCGCCGTCGAGCCACTTCTGCAGGATCGCCGGCTCGTTGGTCGACGGATCGTAGTTCTTGGGCATTTCTTCCATATATCTCTCCCTGTCCCGCCGGGGAGGAATGTAGGCCCGATTTTCGCTCGGTCAGGTCCTGGCTCGCGCGAAGACCACATTAAGTGGTCTTCGGCTCGTGCGGAATCTACGAAAATCGGGCCTGCATTCCTCCCCTTAGGTATCGATTACTTCAGTCTGATATGACTTCGCTGAGGCTTAAACAAACACACAGAATAACACAGGTAGTTGGGGTTATTGCGTATATATAAAATAGCCTCCGACCGCGGGTGGTCGGAGGCTATTTGCAAACACGTTTTAGGCTGGTCTAGCCGTAGATGCGCTGGGGCTGTTCTTCGCCCTTGACGGCGGCTTCGGTTACGACGACCTTGGCAACGCCCTCCTCGCTGGGGAGATCGAACATCGTCTGCTGCAGCACGTCCTCGCAGATGGCACGCAGGCCGCGGGCGCCGGTCTTGCGGGCAAGTGCCATGCGGGCGATCTCGTGCAGCGCCGCGTCCTCAAACTCAAGCTCAACGTCCTCGAGCTGGAACATCTTGCGGTACTGGCGCACCACGGCGTTCTTGGGCGCGGTCAGGATCGACACCAGGTCGTCCTCGTCGAGCGCCTGCGTCTGAGTGACGACGGGCGTACGTCCCACAAACTCGGGAATCATGCCAAAGGCGTTGAGATCCTGCGGGAGCACCTGGCGCAGCAGGTCGTTCTCGTCGACCGAGGTGGGGCCGGCGATCTCGGAGTTAAAGCCCACGCCCTTGTTGCCCACGCGATCGGCGATGATCTTATCCAGACCCACAAAGGCACCGCCGCAGATGAACAGGATGTTCGTCGTGTCGATCTGCAGCAGCTCCTGCTGGGGATGCTTGCGGCCGCCGGTGGGCGGAACGCTGGCCACCGTGCCCTCAAGAATCTTAAGCAGTGCCTGCTGAACGCCCTCGCCCGAAACATCGCGGGTAATGGAGAGGTTCTCGGCCTTGCGAGCGATCTTGTCGATCTCGTCCACGTAGATGATGCCCACCTGCGCGCGCTCAATGTCGCCATCGGCGGCGTTGATGAGCTTGAGCAGGATGTTCTCCACGTCCTCGCCCACGTAACCGGCCTCGGTGAGCGCGGTGGCGTCGGCGATGGCAAACGGCACCTCGAGGATGCGCGCGAGTGTCTGGGCCAGCAGCGTCTTACCGGTACCGGTGGGGCCGAGCAGCAAAATATTGGACTTGGCGAGCTCCACCTCGTCCATGTCATCGTCAAACTGGCCGCCCATGCCCGATGCCTCGTCAAGGGCGGACACCGCGGCACCGCCCTCGATCACGCGGCGATAGTGGTTGTACACGGCAACCGACATGGCGCGCTTGGCGTCCTCCTGGCCCATAACATAGGCCGAAAGCTCGTCATAAATCTCGTGCGGCGTCGGCACGTGCGTGATGACCTGACGGTCGTCCTCGAGCTCAAAACCCTCGGCCTCGGGGTCAACGGCGGGCTGGGACGCAGCCTGGCCGTGGTCGTTGAGGAAACCCGGGAGATTGCCGTTGCGGGCGGCGTCCATAAAGTCCGAAGCCAGCGACTCCTCAAGGATCTCGGAGCAGGCGGCAACGCACTCGTCGCAGATAAAGATGTTGGTCGGACCCTTTACGAGACGACGGACCTGGCCCTGCTCTTTTCCGCAGAAGGAGCAGCGGATCGGGTTGCCGTTCTCGTCAAAGTTGTCCTGCATGTTACCGGCCATCCTAGGCGTCCTTCGCGGCAAGATCGCGCGAGGTAACGATACGGTCGATCAGGCCATAGTCGAGGGCCTCGGCAGCGGTCAGGTAGTTGTCGCGCTCGGTATCGGCTTGGACCTTCTCAATCGGCTGGCCCGAAGCGTCAGACAGGATCTGGTTGAGCTCGCGACGGGTCTTCTTGATCTCCTCGGCCACGATCTCGATCTCGGTCTGCTGGCCCTGGGCACCGCCGCTGGGCTGGTGAATCATGACCTTGGAGTGCGGCAGGCAGAAGCGCTTGCCCTTGGCGCCGGCCGAAAGCAGCACGGCGGCCATAGACGCGGCCATACCGACGCAAATGGTGGAGACCTGCGGCTTAATGAAGTTCATGGTGTCCAGAATCGCCAGGCCGGAGTAGACCTCGCCGCCGGGCGAATTAATGTAGAGCGAGATATCCTTCTCGGCATCCTGGCTCTCAAGATGCAGCAGCTGGGCAACGACCAGGTTGGCGCTGACGGAGTTGATCTCCTCGCCCAAGAAGATGATGCGGTCGTTGAGCAGGCGCGAATAGATATCGTAGCTGCGCTCGCCGCGCGGCGTCTGCTCGATAACGTATGGCACGAGGGCGGAATCGAACTTAGCGATCATAC
>JAEZNV010000178.1 GCA_023441725.1 Actinomycetes bacterium
TGCACGGCGAAGCCGGCGAACTCGCGCTTAAAGTACACGAGCTTGGTGCCGCCGTCGGGCAGCAGCACGCGCGACTCCTCGTTGACCTCGAGCCCGCGCTCGACGAACCACTTCTCTGCTGCGTCAATGTCATTGACGGCAAAGCCGATGTGGCCCTTGGCGCCACGCCCGTTCTGCTTCATGATCTCGACCAGCGAATCGTTAAAGTACGAAACCGGGGTCTCGATAACGGGCAGACCCATCATCGTCGAGAACAGCTCCGCGATCCCCAAGGCGTCTGCCGGGTCGGTGGCGTTAATGCCCACATGGGCAACGCGCATGCCAAAGAGCTCGACCGGATTGGCGTTCTGCTCACTCATGCAGTCAGCGCCTACTGAGCCATGACGTCAAGAACGGCCTTCTCGGCAGCGACGCGGTTCATGCCGGTCATGAAGGGCACGCCGCTCACGTACGGGCAGGTAAGGCCCTCGGGGGCAACGGTGGTGGCGATCAGCAGATCGGCGCCCTCGTCGCAAACGTCCTTGGCCTCGGAGATGGCGCACTGCACGATCTCGTACTTGTCGGCGTAACCGTTGGCGTCGAGCATGGTGGCGACCTTCTGGGCAACGAGCGTGGAAGTAGCAGCGCCAGCACCGCAAGCCAAAACAATCTTCTTCATAGGTAATGTCTCCCTTCGTGGTTTACTTTAGGTAAGTGTACCGCAGCGAGCGATGGCGCTCGGCCTCGATGCACTTTTATGCCAGTTTGCCTGCGCACTGCGTATAATACATCGAGTACATGTTGTCATACCGCTCGCTTTATGAGCGACTAAGGACCCTAATATGCCCGATTCCCGCACCCTCTGGACCGCCGTCGTCATTATTTGTATCGCCATATCGGTGTTCTTTAGCGTAAAAAAACGCACCACGTTTAAGCGCCTGCAACAGCTTATGGCTGCCAAGCAGTGGGACGAGTTCGATCGTTTGCTCGATGGCAAACTCACCAGCATGCTGTACCCGCGCTACAACCGCGACTACCTGCGCCTGAACTCCTATCTGCTGCGCGAGGACCACAAGCGCGCCGACGAGATGTTCGATTTGCTGCTGGGGCTCAATCTGCCCAAAATGCAGCGCGTCGACCTGGTGATCAAAGCCTTTAACTACTACGTTGGCCAGGAGGACCGCAAAAAGTCCAAGGAGCTGCTGCACGAAATCAAGGGCTTTGAGGGCGGTCAGGCCGAGGCAGTTGCGCACGAGTGTCAGCTGATGTACGACACGATGATCCTCAAGCGCCACAATGACATTCCCGAGCTGGAGCGCATGCTCGAGGACGTCGGCGACGACCCGGTCAAGCGCTGCCGCTTGGAGTACCTGCTGGCCCTGCAATACCAAAACAAGGGCGACGAAGCCAAGTTCCAAGAGTTCCTTGAGAAGTCGGGCCAACACTCGATGGCCGTCAACGCGTAACGGACGGCTTGTGCTAGACTTCTAGTCTCACGGGGGCGTGGCGGAATTGGCATACGCAGGAGACTTAAAATCTCTCGCCGCAAGGATTGTGGGTTCGAGTCCCACCGCCCCTACCACGTATTGTTTACGAGCCCGTGTCCCCCAGGGATGCGGGCTCGTTTCTTTTAGATGCCGTCATCCGCAGAACAGCTAATTTGGGACGGAGCTTTTGCGACTGCTCATATCAACCCAAGGACTGTCCCCAGGTGCCGGCAGAAAAGGAACGTCCCCAAGTGCCGGCTGTTGAGTTGCGGTGGAATAGGGACTGTTTTTGTGGGTTCGAGTCCCACCGCCCCTACCACGTATTGTTTACGAGCCCGTGTCCCCCAGGGATGCGGGCTCGTTTCTTTTACACGCCGGCGGAGCTCTAAGTTGCGGTGGAATAGATCCTGTTTATACCGTTTACCAGCTTATTTAGGAACTATTTCACCGCAACTCAGAGGAAGACGGTTAAAGAGCACTCAGGCTCGGGGTCCAGGCGATGGTGGGGGTTGTGCCGTCGAGGGTCTCGTTGATGGTGGCGGCCATGCCGGCGAGTAGGCTGTTCTCGCTTACGGTGAGCGTCTTGTAGCCGCCGGCACGCATGAGCTCGCGGATCACCACGGCGCCGGCCAGAATCACGCCCGCGCGTTTGGGCTGTACACCCGGTAGCGCGGCGATACCCTCCACATCCAGCGTAGACATACGATCGATGGCGGCCGAGATCTGCTCCATCGTAAGCTCGCGCAGGTGCACAAAGTTCGAGTCGTACGGCTCCAGTTCGTGGACCAGCGCCACGAGCGTGGTGACGGTACCGCCCACCGCAACGAGGCGCTCGGCGCGCTCAAAGTCGCTGGGCAGGCCCCAAAAATAGGCGGAGAACTGCTCGCCTGCCCACGCGGCGGCAGCCGCAAGCTCGTTCGTCGACGGCGGCAGTGCAGAGAAAAACCGCTCCGTCACGCGGCGGCAACCGATATCCAGTGAGCGCGTTCCCTCCAGCGTAAAGACCCCGCGCTCAGGCGCATAGACGCCCGTCGCGAGCTCCGTGGATCCGCCACCCGAATCGGCGACGATGATGCGCTCGCCTGCAAAGTCGTGCGCCACGCCAAAAAATGTCAGGCGTGCCTCGACCTCGCCCGGGATCACCTGCGGTTCGAGTCCCAGCCCGCGCAGACCGCCCAGCAGCAGCGCGGCGTTGGACGCATCGCGCGCTGCACTCGTGCAGGTGGTACAGACGTACGCGGCCCCAAAGGTACGGGCTTCGTCCACAAACATGCGGCACGCAGCGAGCACGCGCTCAACGGCCGCCTCGCAAAAGCGCCCCGTCGCGTCCACGCCCTCGCCCAAGTCGGTGATCTCGGTATGCTTGGACGATTCCACGATCGCCCCGGCCTCGACCTGCGCCAACACCAGTCGCGACGACACCGTTCCCAGGTCAATCGCGGCCACCTTATATCGTTTGCAATTTGTCATTGCGGGCTCCCCTCCGGGCGCTACTCGCCTACTCGCCGCTGGACGCGACCGTCTGACCCTCGACGCCGTTAAATCCAAACAGCATGTCGAGCGTCTGAATGTACCACGGCGCGTCCTTACCGACTTCTTCGATTTCCTTGGCAACTTCGCTGGCCTTCTTGGCGGTCGACGACTTCTGGCTCGACGAGGCATCCGAATCGTCGTCCAGGCCCTGCACTTCAATCCTCTTCTCGCCGGGCATCACCAGGCCCAGATCCTCGGATGCCGCGTCCTTGATACCCTCCTCCGAGAGCAGCTTGTCGACGCTTTTTTGCAGCTCATCATTGTATTGCTGGCGAATCTCGACCTGCTTGGACAAGATATCGCTCGAACGCTTTGCCACGTACAGGTCGCGCACGGGGAAATACAGGCTCACGAGCACCAGGGCAACGACGATGCCGATGAATAGCCCTCGCTGAGAACCGTGGGTAAAGTCGTAGATCGCCTTGACCACCGCGTTGTCGTTGGCGTAGTGCATAAAGTCCGAGCCCGAAAGACGGTTCGAGGGCCTGCTCGACCTATCGTGCGTTTGAGCCGACGAGCGCTGAGCATGCGACGAACGTGCCGGGCGCACTGGTCCATCTGTCGAAGTATTCACTTGAGCATTGGGGCGCGAGGTACTCGTCAGGCGCTGCATGGAGCGGTCGGCACCAGCGTAGGCGGACCCACCGAGCTGCACCGTGCGCGCACGGCGAGGCGACGGCTCGCGCGAACCGGCGGAATAGTACCTGTTGTCGTAAATCTGATCCATGTGCGCCTTGTGCGGTTGAGGTTTGTTTGCGCTAAGTATTCTAGTTATAGCACGAGATCCCGCACCGCCTTCGCCAGCCTTTGCTCGACATAAAAAAGGCGCTGAGCCATATGGCCCAGCGCCCACAGCGCTTTGCGGCGTCCAGCCAAGGCGGGGTGAAACCGAATCAGCCTCTCCCTCGCCAAATTCGCCCGTTTAGCGAATGTTGTAGAACGCGGCCTTGCCGGCGTAGCGCGCGCTGCCCTCAAGCTCGTCCTCGATGCGGACGAGCTGGTTGTACTTGGCGATACGGTCGCTGCGGCACGGGGCGCCCGACTTGATCTGGCCGGCGTTGACGCCCACGACCAGGTCGGCGATCGTGGAGTCCTCGGTCTCGCCGGAGCGGTGGCTCACGATGCAGGCGTAGCCGGCCTCCTTGGCGGTCTCGATGGCCTCGAGCGACTCGGTGAGCGTGCCGATCTGGTTGACCTTGACCAGGATCGCGTTGGCGGCACCCAGCTCGATGCCCTTCTTGAGGCGCTCGGTGT
>JAEZNV010000193.1 GCA_023441725.1 Actinomycetes bacterium
CTCCAGCTCGATCCTGCCGGGCAGCTGGGTCGCGGTAACCTGTTTTCGGAGAAGCTCTTGGATGAGCTCGTCCAGAAAGGGGGCGCGTGAAGATGAGCGATTTCCATATGGTGGTGTGCGTCAAGGCGGTGCCCGGAAGCACCGAGGTCAAGATGGACCCCAAGACCAATACTATCGTGCGCGATGGCAAACAGGCGGTCATTAATCCTTTTGACGCGAGCGCTTTGGAATGCGCGCTGGCGCTGAAGGACGACTTTATCGGCTTTGGCATGGACGTGCGCGTAACGGTGGTGTCGATGGGCATCCCCGCGACTGAATCGCTATTGCGCGACTGCATCGCCCGAGGCGCCGATGACGCGCTGCTGCTAACCGATCGCGCCTTTGCAGGTGCCGATACTCTGGCAACCACCTATGCCCTCAAGTGCGGCATCGAGGCGCTCGACGAGGACTTTGACCTGCTCATCTGCGGCAAGATGGCGGTGGACGGCGATACAGCCCAGATTGGACCCGAGCTTGCCGGTGCCTTTGAGATTCCCTGCGTGACCGACGTGAGCTGCGTGCAGAGCGCGGGCTTTACGACTTGCGGCTCGCTGGCTCTTGTTCACGGCTGCGATGCCGGCGAGGAGACGGTCTATCTTGAGATGCCGTGCGCGATGACGACCGCCAAGGAGATTGGCCAACTGCGCATGCCGAGCATTGCCGGTATTCGTGCGGCCGAGGAGGCGGACGTGCGTGTGGTCAACGCTGCCGACGTGCATGCCGACCCCGCGCGCTGCGGCCTTGCCGGCTCGCCGACACAGGTCGTGCGATCGTTTGTGCCCGACCGCGACCAAACGTGCGAGGCCGTTGACGGAACGGCGTCCGAGCAGGCGGCGAAACTTGCCAAGATCATCGAGGGGATGGCATAGATGAGCGGACTGATTATCGATAGCGAAGCCTGTATCGGCTGCGGTCGCTGCGTTCGCGCCTGTGCCTCGGGCGGCATTGTAGTGGAAGGCGAGCGGCCCAACCGTTGCGCCCGCGTAACCGACGGCTGCATCCTATGCGGTGGGTGCGTCGACGCCTGCCCCGTCAACGCCATCTCGATCGAGCGTGACGAGGCCGCTGGCGCGGTGGACCTTGATGCATATCGAGACATTTGGGTATTCGTGCAGACCGACGAGCACGATACGGTGACTCCCGTTGCCTATGAGCTCATGGGCAAGGGCCGCGAGCTTGCCGATGCTCGCGGCTGCCGTCTGGTGGCACTGGTCGGCATGAGCCCCGAGGGCTCGCTTGGGGACCTCGAACTCCTGGTTTGTGCCGGCGCGGACGAGGTCCTGGTCTGTCGCGACGAGCGTCTGCGCCAGAACGATGCGGAGGTTTACGCCCGGCTGATCTGCGATTTGGTGGCAGAGCGCAAGCCCGAGGCCATTCTGTACGGTGCGACCGCCTTTGGCCGCGAACTGGCACCCGGCGTTGCCGTGCGTTTGCAGACGGGCCTTACGGCTGACTGCACGGTGCTTTCGATGGATGCGGAGACGGGGCTGCTGCAACAGACGCGTCCGGCGTTTGGCGGCAACCTGATGGCCACCATCGTCTGCCCCAATCATCGTCCTCAGATGGCAACGGTGCGTCCCGGCATCTTTAAGGCGCCCGACTTTGACTACGGCCGCTCCGGCACGATCACCCAGATATCGCTTGCGGATGATGCTAAGGCTCGTGTCGAGATCTCGATTCCCGCCGAGGAGTGGGGGCAGCAGGCATCAATTGCCGATGCCGAGCGCCTGGTCGTGGTGGGTCGCGGCATTGGTTCTAAGAAAAACCTGCCGCTGATGCGAAGGCTCGCCGAGGCTCTGGGAGCCGAGCTTGGCTGCACGCGACCTGTCGTGGAGGCCGGCTGGTTGGAGTATCGCCATCAGATTGGCCAGACGGGCGTATCGGTTTCGCCCAAGCTTCTCGTGAGTATCGGTGTTTCGGGCGCCATCCAGCATCTTGCCGGCATCGGTGGGGCGGAGTGCATTATCGCCATCAACGAGGACCCGGATGCCCCCATCTTTGGTGCTGCCCAGTACAAGGTTGTCGGCGATGCCGTCGAGGTCGTCGAGGAGCTGCTGGCCCAGCTTGAGCGCTAGGCGTGCGCCAACCAGTCGCGCGTCTCGTCCTTTAGGCGCTCCCAGGTCGCTTGCGTGGCGGGATCGGTAAAGGGGCGCGCAATGCCAAAGGGCGCATCGAGCAGGCGGTAGATATCGCCCTGCTCACGCGCCAGCGCGCGGCTCGCTGGATAGACGAGCTCAAACATAAAGCAGATGAGTCCCACCAGGTAGTCTGCGGGCTCGTTGCGTTCATCGCGTGCGACGCAGCGGCGCTCGTCAAAGGCAGCGAGAGCCGGTGTCGAGAACCGGCTGGCGAGAAATGTGTCCTTATCAACCTTGAGGATGGTGTCGACGGTGCTGTCGGCGATGGTGCGCATAATGTCGATTTTGTCGCCATCGCGCACGATATCGCAGAAGCGCCGTGTACGCTCGTCGAGTTGTGCCGGCAGGCGAAAGTCGCTGTGATAGGCGATGCTCGCGCGGATGAGCTCGTCGTGCTCGTCGGTCTCGATAAAATCTCGGATGCTTGTTGTGGCAGGCGCGTCGTCGGGGTTCTCGCCAAAGAGGACCCCGACGCCCAACGCTGCGTGGCTCATACTCTCGGCGTCCTTAAAGGTGTCCCAGCGCCGCAACTGTTCAAAGCGTCCCATATCGTGTAACAGGCCGCAAAGCCAGGCCAGGTCAATATCCTCTGTCGACCAGCTCTGCTCACGCGCCACGGCATCACATGCCTCGGCAACGTGGTACGTATGCTCGATTTTGAGCGCGATGCGTGGGTTGGTGGCGTCGTAGGCATCGGTATAGCGTTTGAAGGCCGCGGTCGCCCGGCCCCGATCGATAGCTGTCATAATGACTTCCTAAAAAGCTGTGTCTTTCGATCCGGTGGCAATTGTAGGTGAACTCGGTTGCCACCGGGCGATGATTCTGCCGCGTCGTCGAATGCGGCTCGGAAATCTTGTCGGGACGAGGAACGCTATGGTGCTCAAAATCGTTAAAACCGTCTGGCCGGTGATGCTTACCTATGTTGCGATAGGCGCGCCGTGCGGAATGATTATGGCACAGACGGGAATGGAGCCCTGGATGGTTTTTGCTCTGAGCAGCACGTTTGTGACGGGTAGCGGCCAGTTTATGGTCTGCAATCTGTGGCTGGCAGGTGTGCCTGCGGCATCGATTGTCGCAAGTGTGGCCGCAATCTCCTCGCGCTTTGCACTTTATTCGGCATCAATCGCGCCCCATCTGAGGGGTGCCTCGAAGCGTCAGACGCTGGCTGTTGCCGCGACGCTCACCGAGGAGGCATACGGCATCTCGCTTGCCAAGTTGGTTGAAGGGGAGGATTGGGGTCCGCACGAGTCCTTTGCGCTCAACGCGATCCTCATCGCGACATGGGGCGTTTCGTGCACGATGGGCGCCGTTGTAGGCGCCGTTGTCGATGTCCCCACCGCTATTGCTGGCTTTGTCTGCACCTCGCTCTTTATCTGCCTGCTCTTTTCGCAGCGACTGTCGCGCGGCAATGTCGTGGCTGCCGTTATGGCTGCGGTGTCTGTCGCCATATGCAAGTTCTTGGGGTGGACGAATATCGCCGTGCCGGCAAGCGTGCTCGTCGGTGTTGCCGCGGCGCTTGCGTGCGATGCTTTCGCCGAAGGAAGGGGCGCTCGCGATGCCCGTTAATGAGTTTTTGGTCCTGTGGCTGTCGTCATGGGCGGCTATCGCGTTTTTCCGCATTGCCCCGGCGTTTGCGTTGCGCGGGAGAACGCTGTCGCCCCGCGTTACCGAGGCCTTGGGTTATATTCCGCCCGCCGCCTTTGCGGCGCTGGTCGCTAACGATTTGATAAGCCCTGGCGCTTTCGACGCCGGCTTGTGGCAGGGCTTGATTCCCTGGATTGCGGCTGCCGGTGTCGTGGCGGTGGCAATCAAGACAAAGTCGATGTTGTGGTGCTGCGTCTCGGGCATCGTGTTCTATATCGTTTTGAGCCTTGTATAAAAGCAGGGGCGCGTTTAGCGTCCCGGCCCAACGAATCGAATTTCTCACCGAGCCGGTCTGCTTCTTCTGGTACCATGGTCAAACTTTACTGTAGCAAAGCGTGACGTGGGCTTTTGTTCTGCGTCAGCGGAAATGGGGGTTTCATGGCACAGGAAGCGACCGCCAACGAGCAAAAGAAATTCAAAGTACCGCGCATCCCGGGTGACATCATGATTTACCCGATGATCGTCGGCCTTTTGCTCAACACCTTCTGCCCGCAGGTCTTTGAGATCGGCGGCTTCTTTACCGCCGCCTGCCGCGGCGGCTCCAATACCATCGTCGCCGCGATCCTGCTCTTCGTGGGTGCCGGCATCAGCTTTAAGTCCACGCCGGGCGCTATCAAGACCGGCATCGTCGTGCTGATCCCCAAGCTTGTTGTTGCGGCCGCCCTTGGCTTGGGTGTGGCATATTTCTTTAACGACAACTTCCTGGGCCTGAGCTCCGTGTCTATCATCGGCGGCATCACGTTTTGCAACATGGCGCTCTACACGGGCATCATGGGCGAGTTCGGCGACGAGTCCGAGCAGGGCGCCGTCGGTATCCTGTTCTTTACGGCCGGCCCCGCCGTCACCATGATCATTCTGGGCGTTTCGGGCCTCGCCAACATCCCCGTCGGCACCATCATCGGCTCCATCCTGCCGCTTGTTATCGGCATGGTTCTGGGCAACCTCTTCCCGTTCATCAAGAACCTGCTGGTTCCCGGCGCCAATCCCGCGATTGCCGTTATCGGATTTCAGCTCGGTGCGTCCATGAGCCTTTCGAGCTTTATCACCGGCGGCATCTCGGGCATCCTGCTGGGTCTCATCACGCTCTTTATCGTCGGCCCCATCACCTTTGCGTTCGAGCGCCTGTGCGGTGGTAACGGCAAGGCGGCCGTTGCCTGCTCCACTATCGCCGGCACGGCTATGACCACGCCGGTCGCCCTCGCCGAGGTCGCCCCGCGCTATGCCGAGCTTG
>JAEZNV010000045.1 GCA_023441725.1 Actinomycetes bacterium
TGTATGAGGGCATGGGCGCCGGCGATGGTTTTATGTGGAGCGACCCTGAACCTGCAGGTGAGGAAACCCCTCTCATCTAAAATCGCTAAAATAAACGAGTTTTCGGTAAAAGGCTCAATATTCCCGCCGAGCGTTGCATTGCTGGGTGGGTCGCATACGCGTGCCGTTTGTATATGGATAGAAGATAGGGGAACTACATGCGCGTAGACAATCTGAGGAACATCGCCATCATCGCCCACGTCGACCACGGCAAGACGACGATGGTCGATAAGCTCCTGCGTGCCACGGACGCCTTCCGTGCCAACCAGCAGGTCGAGGACCGCGTCCTGGACTCTAACGACCAGGAGCGCGAGCGCGGCATCACGATTCTCGCCAAGAACATCTCTATCGAGTACAAGGACGTCAAGATCAACGTCATCGACACCCCGGGCCACGCCGACTTTGGCGGCGAGGTCGAGCGCGTGCTACGCATGGCCGACGGCGCCCTGCTGCTGGTCGACGCCTTTGAGGGCCCCATGCCCCAGACCCGCTTCGTGCTGCGTCACGCTATCGACACCGGCCTCAAGATCATGATCGTCATCAACAAGATTGACCGTCCGGGCGCTAACCCCGAGAAGGCCTACAACGACTGCCTCGATCTTATGGCCGACCTGGGCGCCACCGACGACCAGCTCGAGTTCGCCATGGAGCACGTGGTCTACGCCAGCGCCATGAACGGCTTTGCCCGCCTTGACCCCAACGACGGCAACATGGACATGTATCCGTTGCTCGATATGATCATCGACGACATGCCTGCGCCCGAGGTTGACGAGAACGCCCCGCTGGCCATGCAGTGCGTGACCATCGACCACTCCAACTTCGTCGGCCGCATCGGTATCGGTCGCGTGTACTCCGGTACCATTCACCAGGGCGACCAGATCCTGGTCGTCAAGAACGACGGCTCCAGCGCTACCGCTACCGTCAAGCAGCTCTTTACCTTCGACTATCTGGGCCGCACCGAGTGCCAGGAAGTCGGCGCCGGCGATATCGCTGCTGTCGTGGGTATTGATCGCACCGATATCGGCGATGTCTACACCGACCCCGAGAACCCCGTCGAGCTCGAGCCCATCGAGATCGACCCGCCGACCCTGTCCATCGTCTTTGAGGCCTCGACCTCCCCGCTCGTCGGCCGCGACGGCGATATCGTGGGTGCCCGTCAGCTCAAGGAGCGCCTGTTCAACGAGGCCGAGAACAACGTGACCATGAAGATCGAGGAGCTCGAGGACAAGAGCGGCGTCGAGGTCTCTGGCCGCGGCATTCTGCACCTGTCCGTCCTGATGGAGTCCATGCGCCGCGAGGGCTTCGAGTTCCAGGTCGGTCGTCCCCGCGTTCTGTTTAAGAAGGACGAGAACGGTAACAAGCTGGAGCCCGTCGAGCAGGCCGTCGTCGAGTGCCCGGACGAGTACTCGGGCAAGGTCGTTGAGGTATTCGGTACCTCCGGCGGCATCATGACGAGCATGGATACCTCGGGCATCGTGACCCATCTTGAGTTCAAGATCCCGACGCGCGGCATCATGGGTCTTAAGAACCGCATCATGAACGTCACCCACGGCGAGGGCGTGTTCTACCACACCTTCCTGGAGTATGGTCCTTACGCCGGCGAGATCGGTAACCGCCAGAACGGCGACATGATCTCCATGACCACCGAGAAGGCCGTTGCCTACGCTCTGGGTACGTTGCAGGAGCGCGGCCAGCTGTTTGTTGAGCCGGGCACCGAATGCTACGAGGGCATGATTGTGGGCGAGCGCAGCAAGGCCGGCGACATGGTCGTCAACATCGCCCGTACCAAGAACCTGGGCAACCAGCGTTCCTCGACCTCCGACATCTCCGTGCAGTTGGTGCCGCCTCGCACCTTCTCTCTGGAAGAGGCGCTGGAGTACATCGCCGACGACGAGCTGGTCGAGATTACTCCCAAGAACATCCGCCTGCGCAAGCGTCTGCTCAACGCCACCGACCGCAAGAAGGCCGCCGTCCGTGCCGGTCAGGTCAACAAATAAGCGCTGGGGCTTATAACCGCCAATAAGAAAGGGCGTCGACCGCAATGGTCGGCGCCCTTTTTGGTGCAATGGGGTCAGTTTGCTTTGCACCACCACAAAGGTGCCTGGCCCTTTTGCGGGTGGATCGACGGCTAGGCGGAGGGAAGGCCTGGCGTGTTGGCGGCCTGCTGCGGCTTGAGGCGGGCGTTGCGCCAGATGATTTGGATAACGTAGCCGAGCATAAAGACAAAGGCCACGCCGCTGACGAAGTCGCCGATGAGGGGAAGTCCCGTGAGGGCACCTGCGGCGATACCGCCCACGGCGGCCATGGCGTAGCGGTTCTGGTTGTGTCCGACCATGCGGGCGATCGCGCAGCCCGCAAAAGCGGTGGAGACCAGCGCGACGCCGATCACGGCGCACAAGAGGGTTCCGGCAAGCGACAGGCCGGCGATAGAGATAATCAGCAGCAGGACGGCGGGGACGACAGCAATCGTACCCAGAAGACCGCTCACCCACAGGGGCGTGGGGCGCTGGTGAAGCATGCCGGCGGCGCTGGCGGTAGCGCGCGGAAAGACGAGCTCGAGCAGCAGGGCGATAAAGCAGGTCGACAGGGCTGCGGCCACGATGCCGCCGATGACATCGTTAAGGGTGGAAGTATCTTCGTTCTCGGTGCGGTCGATCTTGAGCGCGCCGACCTCGGCTCCTGCGGCGCGCTCGGGGTCCTCGGAAACATGCGCGCTCACGGTGCCGGTAATGCGGGCGTTCTTGCCCAAGACGAGCTTATCGGCCCAAACCTCGACATCGCCGTCGACAGTGCCATCGATGGTCACGGTGTCGCCTGCGAGCGCTGCCGACTTGGCAGAGCCGCGCAGGGCAACCGTCTCACCCATCGCGTAAAAACAGTTGGCGGTGCTACCGGTGTTGAGCACGACATGCTGACCGGCTACCGTCCCGCTGCCATCGATTGCGGTTTTGGAGATATCAATGGTGCGCGCCGCCAGGCGAACGGCTCCGCCTACGGTGCAGTCGCGAATCGACAAGCTCTCGCCTGCCGCGATAATATCGCGGCCGATGGAGGTATCGTCCAGGTTGAGGCTCTGACCAGCCCAATACAGGTCGCCCTCGACCCCGGACGGGGTGGAGTCTTCGTCGGTCGCGAGAACGTTTCCGGCGGTATCCGTGCCGGCAAAGGCTCCGGCGGGAAGGGCAACGAGCGCCAACGCGATGAGGGCGAGTGCGAAAAAGAGGCGACCTCGCGTTTTACGACGTTGCGTCGGCGGGAATTGATTGCAAGGCATAGGTGGTCCTTCGTTAGGTGTTCAACATGTATCTAATAGGGTACCCAACGTGCGGGCGCTCTAAAAGAACCTCTCGGTTGCATTTCGAAGGGTCGTGCCGCGCTGTCTACTTTTTGCGATGCAGGAAGCGCGCGATGTCTTCCTCGGTGGGGCTTTTGATGTCAAAGCGCAGCGAGAGCCAGCGCAGCCCCATGGTCACGACAACGCATGCGACCAGCGCGGCGACATTGCTCATGATGCCGCTCATAACGAGACACACATAGCTTGCCGATCCGGCGATGGCGGCGATGGCATAAAAGTTAGTACGTTGGAAAATGCCCGGAACCACGCCCATAAAGCCGTCGCGCAACATGCCGCCACCCACCGCGGTGAAGAAGCCCATCATGATGCATACGGCCGGCGCAAAGCCAT
>JAEZNV010000144.1 GCA_023441725.1 Actinomycetes bacterium
CGCCGCCGCGGGTGGGAAACCGCTTTGGCGGCAAGGCGTTTAAGGAGATCGATCCTGCCAATAACCAGGGGCTCAACGTAGTGCCTCAGCTGATGTCCAAGAACGCGGACGAGTTTGTGTGGGCGGCGCAAGTGCTTGCCGACATGGGCTATCGCGAGGTCAATCTCAACTTGGGTTGCCCCTCGGGGACGGTTGTTGCCAAGGGCAAAGGATCGGGCTTTTTGCGCAACTTGGACGAGCTTGAGGTGTTCTTGAGTGACGTGTGTGAGCGCTCTCCGCTGCCGGTATCGGTCAAGACCAGGCTGGGGTTGGAGAGCGACGACGAATACGAGCGCGTGCTCGATCTGTATTGCCACATGCCGCTGGCAGAGCTGATCGTGCATCCGCGCGTGCAGAAGGACCGTTATGCGGGCTCGCCGCGCAAAGAGTTTTACGGCGAGACGCTGGAACGTGCGCCGTTCCCGGTCGCCTACAACGGCGATATTTTTGATCTTGAGGATATGGGCGCGCTGGTGGAGGCCTATCCCGGCACGCGCCATGTGATGTTGGGGCGTGGCCTGCTCGCGAACCCCGCTCTGGCTCGCATGGTCAACGGCGGTCCTGCTGCCACGGCAGCCGAACTGCAGCGTTTCCACGACACGCTGTTCGCGGCCTATGCAGAAGAGATTGGCGGTAACGCGGTCTTTCGTATGAAGGAGTGGTGGTTCTACGCCAAGTGCGCTTTCGCCGACCCCACTACCGTTCACAAGCTCGTACGTAAGACCAAAAAGGTCGACGAATACCGCGCCGCCGTCGAGCGCGTCTTTCGCGAGCAGCCACTTGCGCCCATAGCCCGCTTCCACGGCTAGCTAGTCATTGGGGACGTTCTTTAACGACTAGTCATTTAAGAACGTCCCCAATGACTATGTTGCAAAAGCTGTACGTCAGCATCCAAAGATGTCGAAAAATGTCGACTTTGGATGCTGGTGTACATGTTTGGGTGTGGTGGGTAACTAGGCAATCATTGCATCAAGCGTGATGAGCTCCCTGAGTCGCTCCGTGCGTGTTTGCCCATGGCGCTTTGCTTTTGCGTCAAAGGCTTCAAGGACCGATTCACCCACACGTGCGGATAAAACAACGCTTGGCTCGTCAGAAATCGGCGGCCTTCCCAGCTTGATGGTGCGACCCTTCGGCCACTCATCTTTTTCGTATGCCTCCGCGGCCTTTTCCAACTCTCCGGGGGCAAATCCGATTATCTTTTCGAGTTGCTTAGCGTCCATAGCGCCTCCTATCGATCGGCATAATGTCGAGCACAGGTCAACGGATACTCTTTTTGTATACAGTTTTGTAGACAAAAATACAAACAGTTTATCAGGCTAATTAGCTTGTTTTGACCCGCGTGTTCGATAGGAAATGAGCATTGACGGCTTCGATACTCCTTTGCTTTTCAGCCTGGAATTTGGATGCTCATTGAACTTCCGGAGGGGAGCGCTTTATTAAGCTATCGAGATTCTGGGCAGGAGCTCTCACTGGTCTTCGATAATGGGACCAGCTTAATTCGCGACACAGTGTGTCGCGAATGGGAGTAGTCGTTAGGTGTCCTTCAATGGCTAGTCATATAAGAATGTCCAAGTGCCGGATTATGTCATTTAGTGTCGTCCTCAGCGGCTATTCTGGAGGGTCGTGGTCAAAAAAGGGCAAATATGAGTACTGTTGCCATTATAGTTACATTTATTTTGCTATAAATAGTAGCTCCTGATGAGATTTGTTCCCATTAGGAGCTACTTTTATTAAACATATGAGGAGAAATAGCGTCGTCTACGGACGTATGGAACGTTGAATAGTTCCTGAAGTGATCAAAATCGCTGCTACTAAACAGGTAGCAGTACTCATATTTGCCCTTTTTTGACCACAGCCCTCTCGGAAATCCTTTCCAGAGGCGTCAAACAGCCATAATCCAAAGGTCGCCTCAAACAATTAGCCGGTTAAGAGCGTCCATGACTACCCGCAAAAACTGTACGCCAGCATCCAAAGATGTCGAAAAATGTCGACTTTGGATGCTGGTGTACATGTTTGGGTCGTATAGGTTGGGGCGAGCCGGTCGCAACGCGAGTGTTAGAGCAGGTTCTTTTGTACCCATGCGATGATGTCGCTCGATTCGTAGAGCGGCTTGCCGTCGATGAACAAGCAGGGAACCTGGCGTTTTCCGCCGACGGCGATGAGTGTCTGCTCGGCATCGGAATCGGTCGAGATATTGCGCTCGGGAATGGTCACGCCGTTATCGGCCAAAAAGTGCTTGACCTTTATGCAGTACGGGCAGCCGGTCATAACGTACAGCGCGAGCTCGTGATCAGTAGCCATGGGTCTCCAATCGGTTGAGGTTTTGATTGAAATACCCAAAGCCGCCGCGGTCTATGCGCGGGCCAGTGACGACTCGATGGCCTGTACCAGAAACGCCGTGGCTCCGGTGCCGCAGGGCTTGTCGTAGTAGTCAACAAAGCGCTGGTCGGCAAGATAGCCGTGGGCGAGGCCCAGGTATGCTTCGTTCTGGGGCTCGCATCCCCAGTTGAGAGCAATCCAGCGACGATGCATCGCGACGAGCTTGCGAGCCTCGTTGCTCTCTGGGTCGCCAATGCCCATAGCAATCGAAAGCTGGCCCAGAACAGCGCGTTCAAGTTCCTTCATGTCGTTCCATGTCTCGGGGTCCATGTCCAGCAGCGCTTCGTTTGCTGCATCGATAGCCTCATCGCCATAGCGCGCCCGCGCCTCGGCACCGTAGCGCTCTTCGTTTTCTTGCACGGCGCGCCAGCGCTCCAGTTGCGGCAGGACGGCGCCCATGAGCGAGACGGCTTCGTCGAGCGACATGCCGGTGTTTTGTGCCAGGCGCGGGGCACAATCCTCGATCATTGCCTCCATGGTGGTGTCGTAGGTGTACTTGCCGTGGTCGTAGCACCACTTGCAGTAATGATCGGTCGCGGTGCCCGCAGCATCGGTGCCGCAGTCGTCGGGCGTGAGTATCATGCCGCAGCTCTGGCAATAGTGCTCGGGCATTTCGAGCAGGTGAGACAGGGGCTCGCCGGTTACGGTGGCAATGAGCTTCATCATGTCGATGCCCGGGGTGACCTCGTCGCGCTCCCAACGGCTGACGGCTTGGCGCGTGACAAAGAGCTTGGCGGCGAGCTGCTCTTGGGTAAGGTGATGGGCGCGACGGATGGCAATGAGCTTTTCTGCAAAGGCCATAGCGGCTCCTTTCTGCTGGTTGATGGCTTAAGCATACGCGGCGGCAGGCGCCCCTCCAAGCAACCGTTGGTTGCACGACGGGAGACCTCGGCGAAGAATTGCGCGCAACGTCCCACGCCTCCATGCCGTACAATGACCGGCATGGAACCTATTGCACACATACATACCGACCTGCCGCAGAAGTTCGGCATCCCACGCAACAGCTTTTTGGCGCCCCATCTGCAGGGACGCATCGTTTTTGAGCCGGAATTTGCCTCCAATGCAGCAGTTGAGGGCTTGGACTCCTTCTCTCACCTATGGCTGCTGTGGCGCTTCGAAAACGGCACGCCCGGCGGCACGGCTAAGGACATAGCTGCCGACGCCAAAACGCAGGACAGGTCCGGCACCAACGCAAAATGGTCGAAAACCGTGCGCCCGCCGCGTCTGGGCGGAGCCGAACGTGTGGGAGTGTTTGCCACGCGCAGTCCGTTTCGCCCTAATCCCATCGGGC
>JAEZNV010000095.1 GCA_023441725.1 Actinomycetes bacterium
GCAGGAGTTAATCCTGCGGCCCCGCCGTTTTTATGCCGATGCGCGACGAGCTTTAGCGCTCCATATTGGGGACGATGCTGCCCTCGGTCACCGCATGCACGGCAAGACGCATGATGTTGTCGTAGCCGGTCTTGCTCAGGATCTCCGAGATGCGACGCTTGATGGTGCCCTCGCTCATAAACAGCTCGGCCGCGATCTCGCGACGGCTTTTGCCCTCGCAGGCAAGGCGCAAAATCGATAGCTCGACATCGTCGAGAGCTGCCGTGCCCGAAAAAATGCTCTCGGGCGGCTTGGGAAACGTGCAATAGCCCGCCAGCGTGGAGCGCATCACGGCGAACAGCTCGTCGATACCGACGTTCTTGTACACAAAGCTATCGACGCCCGCCTCGCGCGCCTGATCGACAAAGGTGATCTCGGGCATGCCGGTCATGATAATGATGCGACACTCGGGCAGCTGCTCCTTGATACGCGCCGCCGCCACGATGCCGTTGGAATCATGCTCGGTGCATACGTCCATCAGTATCATGTCCGGGCGCTCCTTGAGCGCGACACCTAAGGCCTCGGAGGCATCGGCGATGGCGGCAACAACAGTCATATCGGGCTGGTCGCCAACGGAGCGCGCCAGGCTCTCGCGCAGAATGGCCTGGTCTTCGACGATCAACACGCGAATCATGAGCTTCTCCTTTGGGACGTGGCGTTGGCGTTAAGCGGAATGGATACCGTAAGCGTAAAGGGTGGGGCGGCGTGGACCTCTAGGCTGCCACCCAGATTCTGTGCGACATGCCTCATACCAGGGATACCCGTTCCCTCGCGATACGATACGGGGGCTGGCGCGCCGTCATTAGAGATGGTCATGCGCGCGATGTCGCATCCGTTCGACTCCTCCTGCCACAGGTGCACATGGACCTGGTGGGCCTGCGCGTGCTTGGTGGCGTTGGTCGAGGCCTCGCGGATAATCTGCAAAAAGGCCGCCGCGACACGCGCGTCCTCAGGCAGCGCACCCTCAACATCGATCTGCACACTCACCAGGCCAAAAGCATGGACGATATCACCAAGCTGCTCCGCCGGCTCGCTGTCGCCGCCGCTGCGCAAGTCGTCGGAGATTGAGCGCAGCAGCGGATCGATCTGCTCGAGCGACTCGTCGTCAAGGCGACCCTCCTCCAAATAGCGATGAAGGATGGACAGGCGCTGCCCGATCACGTCGTGCACGCGAGCGCGCATGCGCAGGTAGGCAGCATTGTCGGCGACCTTTTTGACCTCTTCGATCTGCGCTTGAAGTTCTTGGCCCGCAAGCTCGAGCAGTCGGTTGGCATGCGCCAGGCGGTCATGAGCATGCGCGCACTCTGTCACATCAAGACCGATAATGCGCTCGAACGAACGGCCCGAAACCATAACACGATCGCACACAAATAGGCGAATCTCGGCGGGAGAGACCTCGACCACCGCACGCGCCTCACCAAAGCGGTCCAGATTAATCCGCACACGGTTCCTGCTGCTTTCGGGCATTTGCATGCTAAGTTTGCGCAGGTCGTTCCATGTGCTGCTCATGTCGCGCAGATCGGTTGGCATATGAAGTTCCACCAGGTTTTTGCGCATGCAGCGGTTCATGAGCAGCGGACGGCCCCTCGGGTCTAGATACAGGATGCCCACGGGAATCACGTTGATGGTTTCAATCGTCGAGAATGCGGTGATATCCTCCTGGCGGTTACGGACGTCCATCAAGAGCGCCGCGATGGAACGGAACAGGAAGAACGCTCCCTCTGCGATAAGGACAACGGTCCACGCCGAGCCCATGGCAAAAACCACCGGCGGTGTAACAGCGACAACAAGCAGCAGCTCGACCAGCATGACGGGGCGACGATAGTGCACCATAAGCACCACGCCATAGGCAAAGATCGCGGCATTGAGCCACAACGCTCCGCCCATTGCCCTGGCGCAAACGTCAAGCGGCGCCACCAGATACGAGCCAGACGACGCGAATAAGATGAGCGCCGAAATCATCAGGTGAAGCACAAGGCTCGCCTCGTAGGCGCAAATCACCTTACGGTTATAGGACGAGCGGCGCGATGCGATGAGCGGGACGTGGATCGTCTGCAGACACGCAGCCAGGGCAAAGACAACATCGAGCGCAACAATTTGGGGAAGGATGAGCGAAATCTGCATCGTCACTCACCCGCCCTCGGCATCAAGACGATCATGCGCAGCTGGCCGGGCTCGCCCTCAAAGCGGTATGCCACGTTGCGCCCTTGCAGAGCGCTTTCGAGCTCTTGCGCAGCGGGCGTCTGCGAAAGATCTTCATCATCGTTGGAAAATAACGTGGCACGCAGCTCGACACTGCATCGGTCATGGTCGCCCAAGTGATACATAAGCGCCGGATGGTCGGTGGTGTAGGCAAAAAACGCAAAGTCGTACACGCAGTCGTACAGGGCGCTTACCGTACTGGCGTGCAAAGGGCGCCGTATGGCGATAATCGAGGCGCAATCGATATCGATGGTGCGCAGGTCGCTTGCGAGCTCGTTGGCAATGAGCTGAATGCGGTCGCGATCAAAACCGCTCTCCCCATGCTGTGCCAACGTGAGCGACCCCTTGCGCTTGCAATAGGCGACGAGCATCTTGGCGCGCTGCAGCATGCGGTAACGCTCGTGCGAAGACGCTTCATCGGTCAACGGCGGCAGCGAGCTCAGTAGGTCGTACATCCCTTCGAGCGCGCGGGCAAGCGCTTGGTCCACGTCTTGGACCAGCAAGGTCTCGGCCTCTTGATCTGCCAAATGCGTCTTAAGGTCGTAGTCGGCGGCGAGCAGCTCATTTTGACGCTGCAACTCCATGCGACGATGTGCCAGTTCACGGTTAAGCTCGTTGAGCTCCGACACGTCTTGGGCAAGCAGCGCCAATCCACCCAGCAGCGGAAAGGCGCGATACATTACATCGGGATCGGACGCCACGGCAAAGGCATGAGCGCGCCCGTGCTCCTGGGTCCGCAACTCCTCGCGCACGCCTACCGGCATTGGCTTTGACACTGGCGTGGCATAGGCCTCCTGCAAGTCGCGCGTTAGAACTTTGAGGTCGAACGGCAAGGTGTCGAAGATGCCAGCTATGTCGTGATACGACGGAATGACACCGCAATCGAGACAGATTTCCATCGCCACCACGCACAGGACGCAATAGACGAGCGAAAAGTTGAGCCTCCATGCCCAGGGCACGCGCAACGCATATGAGATGGCAAAGAATGCGCCACCCAGCAGTACGAGCGCCGCCGTGCCCGAGAAACGCTGGATGCGAAAGGACGAGGACCGACCAATCAGGATAAAAAAGGCCACGAAGTCAAAGGCCGTCCACACGAGGACGGCGAAATAACCCCAGCCGTACGTGTAATCGTTGCTCCAGGTGTCGCTTGTACGGTCAAAGCGGAAGACCTGCTGGTGAAAATCGTTGGTGAGCACAAATCCGATAAGCAGGATGGCCACAATCCACAGTGCAGCGCAGTAGCGGCGACCCAAGCGGTGTTGCTCCAGGCCCGCGAGGCGCAGACCACACAACTGGTAGAGCAGTGGAATGAGCGTCATGGGCACGTAGTACAGGTACCACAGCACGGTGGCATAGAACGGCGTGAACGACTTGTACTTGAGAATGACTTCGATCATCCACAGGGCGCAGATGGTGGCGATGGCAACAAGACGGCGGCGCAACACATAGTCCAAACAGCGCAGATAGACCGATACGCCCCAGATCGAAAATACAATTGCGGCGACAAGCAACGGGAGAGAGCTCGAATGGACGAGCGCATCCACGACCTCTTTGGACACCTCGCTATAGGCGGGCACGGCGTTAGAAAGTTTGAGGTCGAAGGCGAACAGCGCCGGCAAGACTGCCAAAAGTATGAGGAACAGCGCGATGATGGCGCCGGCGATAGCGAAGACGCGGTGACGGTACACCTGATGTGTTATGCCAACAAGGAATCGCGGCATGGCGAAGAGCCTGCCGCCCCTGGGATCCGCCACGGGTGCGGATCGGGCGGCCGCGTGGCCGATATGTCGCTCGCGGGTACCCATAGTGCTTTTAGTGTACCGACAGGCAGGCTCAAAAAGCGAGCCATATGTCCCAAAATCCGCAGACGGCAAGGCGCCCGGCGAACATTACCTGCTCGCCGGGCGCCTTGGTTAGGAGGCTATGAAGTCGAGTGTCTCAGCTTCCTTAGGAAAGGTCCTCACCATTAGAAGCAATAACTTTCTTGTACCAGTCGAAGCTCTTCTTTTTGGAACGCTTGAGGGTGCCGTTGCCGGCGTCGTCGCGGTCCACATAGATAAAGCCGTAGCGCTTGGACATCTCGCCCGTGCCGGCAGACACCAGGTCGATCGGACCCCAGGTGGTGTAGCCCAGCAGGTCAACGCCGTCCTCGGTCACCGCATCGCGCATCGCGGCAATATGCTGGCGCAGGTAGTCGATACGGTAGTCATCGTTGATGGAGCCATCCTCCTCGACAACATCCTTGGCGCCCAGACCGTTCTCGACCACAAACAGCGGCTTCTGATAGCGGTCATACAGGTCGTTGAGCGTAATACGGAAGCCCAACGGATCGATGGCCCAGCCCCACTGGCTCTCCTGCAGGTAGGGATTCTTGGCGCCGGCGAAGGCGTTGCCCTGGGTGCGCTCGACATCGGGGTTATCGGCACCGGCGGAGCAACGGGTGCTGTAATAGCTAAAGCTGATGAAATCGACGGTGTTGGCGGCCAGGATCTCGCGGTCCTCGTCCGTCATGCCCACATCGATGCCCAGACGCTCGAGCTTCTTGACGGCATAGGCCGGGTAGTAGCCGCGGCTCTGGACGTCGACGAAGAAATAGTTGCTCTGGTTGTCAAGCTGCGCCTGGCGCACATCGCCCGGACGGCAGCTGTAGGGGTAGTAGCTACCTGCGGCGAGCATGCAGCCGATCTTGACCTCGGGGTCGATCTCGTGGGCAATCTTGGTTGCCCAAGCGCTGGCGACGAGCTCGTTGTGGGCGGCCAGGTACTCGACGGCCTCCTTGTTCTCGCCCTCCTCAAAGACCAGTCCGGCACCCATAAACGGCAGGTGCAAGATCATATTGATCTCGTTGAAGGTAAGCCAGTACTTCACCAGACCCTTGTAGCGGGTGAAGATCGTGGTCGCGAGGTTCTTGTAGAAGTCGATGAGCTTGCGGTTGCGCCAGCCGCCGTACTCCTTGATGAGGTGAATCGGGCAGTCGAAGTGCGTGATGGTCACGAGCGGCTCGATGCCGTGCGCCTGACACTCGCGGAATACATCCTCGTAGAAGGCCAGGCCAGCCTCGTTGGGCTCGGTCTCATCACCGTTGGGGAAGATGCGGGTCCATGCCAGGCTCATGCGGAAGGTCTTAAAGCCCATCTCGGCAAAGAGAGCGATGTCCTCTTTGTAGTGGTGATAGAAATCGATGCCGGTCTGCGCGGGATAGTAATAGCCGTCCTCGAAGTCGAGCATCTTGCGCTGGCCGGAGACCACCGCGTAGCGCTCGGGGCCGTGCGGAGCCACGTCCACGTTGGCCAGGCCGCGGCCGTCCACGTTGTAGGCGCCCTCGCACTGGTTAGCAGCCGTCGCGCCGCCCCACAGGAAGTCATTACGGAAAGCCATGCATCGATCCTTTCATACGCTGCTTGTCGTGGTTTCAGTATCCCCGCAAACGGGGTGCCACCCAACGGCAACGGCGCAGGTCGATACTTCTTTTCGCACACGGTGGCCCGGCGACCGCCCACAGCTGACACTTTTTGATACCTGCCTGCCCCCAACCACCACAAAGGGGACAGGCACCTTTGTGGTGGTTTGGGGCGGTTTGTCTCGATCTGTAACAGGTAGAGACGATTTAGCCCGCTAGATGTTACAGATCGAGACAGAAGATTCTAGTCGCAGGCGATATCGAGGTTCTTGCCGATGAGGCCTACGTAGCCGCCTTCGCCGGCGGGATATTTGACTGAATAGGAAAAAAAGGAAAAAATAGGAAAAAAAGGAAAGGAGACTCATGACTGAAACCATCTTCTCCCCCTCATTTGGAAATCGCCCGTCCTATCTGGTGGGGCGCGGGAGCGTGATTTCGACATTCATCTCCGGCCTTGAGCAGGAGCCGGGCAATCGAGACCGAGCCATGCTCATGCTCGGCCAGCGAGGCAGCGGCAAAACGGTTCTGCTGTGGGAACTTGCCGATCGCGCACGCAAGCTCGGCTTTGTTGTCGCCACGCCCACCGTAGCCTCCGAGGATATGCTCGAGCGCATTGTTGAGAAGATCCAGGAAGCGGGCGAGCCCTACGCCAACAAGCATCGTCTCCCCAAACTTGCGGGCGGCAGCCTGAGCGTCTTCGGCTTCTCAGCCGGCCTTGAGTTCACGCGCGATGTGCAGGAAACCAAAAGCTTCCAGTTCAAGCTCACGCAGCTGGCGCGCAAGCTGACCGAGCAGGGACACGGCATCCTCATCCTCATCGATGAGCTCCAGGCCAATTCACCCGAGATCAGACAGCTCGTCACCGCCTATCAAGAGCTGGTCGGCGAGGGGCTCAACGTCGCGCTCGTCATGGCGGGCCTCCCGGGAGCAGTCTCCGCGACACTCAACGACCGCGTACTGACATTTCTCAACCGCGCACGCAAGGTCACGCTCGAACCGCTTTCAGTTGGAGATGTGGATGCCTACTATCAGCGAGCTTTCGAAGAGCTCGACCTTGATATTCCAGGCGATCTTCGGCTGGACGCCGCTCGCGCAACTCAGGGCTCGCCCTACATGCTGCAGCTCATCGGCTACAACATCGCCAATCGTTGCCAGGCAGGAGAACACGTAACGCCAGAGCAAGTCGACGGAGCAATCGAAGCGTCAAAGGTCGATTTCGAAAACGATGTGTGCGAAACGACACTCGCCGCGCTATCGGACCAAGACGTCGCGTTTCTCGACGCAATGTCTGATGACGAAGCCGCCGTGTCTCGCATTTCTGATGTTGCGAAGCGCATGTCAGTCACACCGGACTACGCACAAAAGTATCGCCGGCGCCTCATCGACGCCGGCGTAATCGAACAGGCGCGCCGCGGTTACGTGCGTTTCGCCGTACCATATATGGCTGACTATCTGCGCAGCCAACTCTAGGCAGCCACCACAAAGGGGACAGGCACCTTTGTGGTGGTTGGGGGCGGTTTGTCTCGATCTGTAACAGTTGGGCCGCCAAAACCGGGCTTGGTGTTACAGATTGAGATTGTTCGGTCTGTCCCCTACAGTTTGTCTAAATCTGTAACAGGTAGAGACGATTTAGCCCGCTAGATGTTACAGATTGAGACGGAAGATTCTAGTCGCAGGCGATGTCGAGGTTCTTGCCGATGAGGCCTACGTAGCCGCCCTCGGCAGCCTTGGGGCTGTCGGCGTGGCAGAGAACCCACTTGTCTGCCTTCCAGTAGCAGTAGCTGTCACCGGCCGCGGGCATGTCGGCCGCGGCCTCGGGGCGCGGACCATTGGTGCCAGCGGGCAGCGCCACCATCACCTGGAAGCCACCGTCGTCGACCATGCACGGCGTGTAGTGGAGCGTGGTGTTGAAAACCTCGACGACCTTGCCCGCCGGCACGCGGAACGCCTTGACGCACGCGGTATCGAGCTTGCCGTCCTCGATCTCCCAGCGATGTGCCACGAGCAGGATAAAGTCGCGTGCACCCAGGTTGAACTCGCTCGCGCGGTGGTACTCCAAGCAGTTGAGCTGCGTGTTGTGGCCGTTGCACCAGCCGAGCTGGAAGGGACGACCGCCAAACATGAGAAAGCCCAGCTTATCGGCATCCTTGACGCCCTCGAGCTCCGGCGCGCTTGCTACGTACTTGCTGCCCTCGGGGATGGGCGTAGCGGAAAGCGCCTCGAGCACGGGCGACGTAAGCTCGGACGGAACGTTATCCCAAACGTTGCCATAGGACTTGAACTCGGGATCAGAGACAGAGTAGATATGCATGTTCGCTCCTGTTCGTTTGTGTGACAGTATGAACATTCTAGAACAAACTCGTCCTGTTTTGAGCACTCGGTATGAAAAAGCACCCCCGCAAGAGCGGGAGCGCTTCTAGTACAAACACTATTCCTGCGAGGGGCCTTACGCCTGCTGATAGTGCAGGTGCTTCTCGTCGATATCGGCCAGGTCGCGGTCGAGGTAGCGGCGCGCGAGCCAGTTTGCCATGGGAAGGTTCTGGTCCAGGTAGTTACCGCACTCCTCGGGAGCGGCACCGGGGACATCGCCCTCAAAGCCGGCGACAAACTCGAACAGCTCACGCACGAGCGGCAGAATCTCCTCGCTCGTCAGCTCACCAAAAACGACGAGGTAAAAGCCCGTGCGGCAGCCCATGGGGCCAAAGTAGACAATGCGGCTCGACCACTCGGCATGATTGCGGAGGAACGTCGCGCCAAGGTGCTCGATGGTGTGGCACTCGGCCGTGTTCATGACCGGCTCCTTGTTGGGCGTGGTCAGGCGCAGGTCAAACGTGGTGACGGCGGCGCCGGTCGCCGGATCGCGGTCGATGCGGCTCACATACACGCCGGGCTCAAGCAGCAGATGGTCAACGGAAAAGCTCGCGATGCGCTCCATGGCAGATCCTCTCGATAGTCAATTTGGGACGGGGTTCTTTTAGCTGGTTCGAATGGTCGCACCAATCATACCAGTCAAAAAAGCCCCGTCCCAAATAAGCTACCCGGGACGAGGATCAATGAGTTTTTAATCCCCGTCCCAGAAAAATCATGCTAGGCAGTGTAGGCAATCGTTGATTTGACAGCGTGGCGCCAGCCGGCGATCTTTTTGGCGCGTTCGTCGGCGGTCATGGCAGGCTCCACGATACCGCGGGCCCCATAGACGTCGACGACATCGCGCGTGTACATGCCCAGCGCAATGCCGCAGGCCCAGGCCGCACCCAGACCGCTCATCTCGTCGTTGCTCGCGATGCGAATGGGCGAACCAACCAAGTCGCTCTCAAACTGCATCAGGTACGCGTCGCGCGTGGGACCGCCATCAACACGAAGCTCGGCCAATGCCGCGCCCGAATCCTCGACCATCGCATCGATCACGTCAAAGATCTGATAGGCGATCGACTCGTCGGCGGCCTTCACGAATTCCGCGCGACCCGTGGTGCGCGTCATGCCAAAGACGCAGCCCTCGGCGTCACTCGCCCAGTGCGGCGCGCCCAAACCGGTAAACGCCGGCACAAAGTAGACGCGGCTCGCCGGATTGGCGGCGTAGCACAGATCGGTAACCTCCTCGGGGTTATTGATGAGTTCCAGATCATCGCGCAGCCACGTCTTAACGGCGCCGGCGTAGCTCACGTTGCCCTCGAGCACGTACTCGGTCACGCCGTCCATACGCCATGCGAGCGAGCTCGAAAGCCCGTGCGAGCTGGCAACGAACTCGTCGCCGACGTTCATCATGACCGAGCTGCCGGTGCCATAGGTCGCCTTGGCCATACCGCGGCTGTGGCAGCCCTGCGCGAACAAGGCGGCATGACTGTCACCCAGCACGCCGTGAATGGGCACGGGCGCCGGCAAAAAGCCGCCCAGGTCCGTCGTGCCGAACAGGCCATCGGAATCGGTCACCTGCGGCAGGCAGGCCACGTCGACGCCAAAGGCCTCGCACACTGGCTCGCTCCAGCAGCCACGGCGCAGGTCAAAGAGCTGCGTGCGGCCGGCGTTAGACCAGTCGCAGCGGAACTCCGCGCCGCCCGTGAGCGTCCAGACCACCCAGGCATCGATGGTGCCCAGGCACAGCTCGCCCGCTGCCGCGGCCTCGGCAGCCGCGGGAACGTTCGCGAGAATCCAGGCCATCTTGCCCGCCGGATAGTAGGGCGAGAGTACCAGACCCGTCGCGTCGCGCACCAGGTCGGCCACACCCTCGCGCGCGGCCAGCTTGTCGCACAGCTCGCGGGCGCGGGCGCACTGCCACACCACGGCGTCGCACAGCGGCTCGCCCGTCGTGCGGTTCCAGGCAACGGTGGTCTCGCGCTGGTTGGAGATGCCGATGCCGGCGACGTCGGCCGGGTCGACCCCGGTCTCCTCCACCACGGCACGCGCCACGGCCAGCACATTGGCGGCAATCTCGGCCGGATCATGGCTCACCCAGCCGGCCTCTTTGACGATCTGGCGATGCGAACGGTCGGCACGATGAATCAGATGGCCGCCCCCGTCCACCAGCAGCGCCTTGGTGCCCTGCGTGGATTGATCGATTCCGATGATGTAGCGGCCCATGGCCACCCCTTTCAAAACGAATGTGACAAAGGGACGGCCCCTTTGTCACATTCCAGTTACTCTGTGGGCAGGAAGTCGGCGACCGTCTGCGCGATTCCGGCACCCGTCAGGCCGTAGTGTGCAAAGACCTCGGGGCTCGTGCCGGTGATGACCGGCGCGTCGGGCAGGGAGAGGCACTTGACCGGACGCGGGCAATGCTCGCCCACCACCTGCGCGACCATGGAACCCAGGCCGCCGAAGGGGCTGTGCTCTTCAACGGTCACGACGGCGCGCGTGGCACCGGCGGCCTCAATCACGGCCTCGGCGTCGAGCGGCTTGACGCAGTACATGTCGAGCACCGTTGCCGAGATGCCCTGCTCAGCCAGCAGGTCGGCGGCGTCCACGGCGTGGCGGACCATCTCACCGGTGGCGACGAGCGTCACATCGTTGCCGCGGCGCACCCAGGTGGCGCGGTCCATCTGGAACGGGCACTCGTCCTCGGTATACACGTCCTCGACCGGATTGCGGCCCACGCGGATGTAAGCCGGCTTGTCATCGGCTATCAGGGCGCGCACGAGCTCGGCGGTCTGGAAGCGGTCGCTCGGCAGATACACGCGCATGTTGGGAATCGCGCTCATAGCGGCGATATCCTGCGCGGAGTGGTGGCTCATACCCAGGGCGCCGTAGGACACGCCGCCCGAGATGCCGATGAGTTTGACGTTGGTGTTGGAGTACGAGACGTCGACTTTGCACTGCTCATACGAGCGCGTGGTCACAAAGGACGCCGGCGAAGCGGCCCAGGCTTTTTTGCCGCACGAAGCCATACCGGCGGCGATGCTCACCAGGTCCTGCTCGGCGATGCCGACCTCAACGGACTGCTGGGGATACTGATCAAAGAACGGCGTGAGCGAGGCGGAGCCACGGGAGTCGGAGCACAGAACGACGATGTCTTTATCGGTCTTCGCGGCCTCGAGCAGCGTGTCGCAGATAACCTTGCGATTAGCGATCTTGTTAGCCATTGACGGCCTCCTTATGGGCAGCGAAATCGGCGATGATCTGGGCATATTCCTCATCGTTGGGCAGGTGGTGATGCCAGGCGGCCTTGTCCTCCATGACAGGCGAGCCGTAGCCCTTCACCGTGTTGAGGATGATGACCGTGGGCTTACCCTTGGTCTCGGCAGCAAGCGTCAGCGCAGCGTCAATCGCCTGGACGTCGTTGCCCGGAATGGACAGCACGTTCCAGCCGAAGGCTGCCCAGCGCTCCTCCTGCGAGTCCTGCTTCATAACGTCCTCGGTGCTGCCGCTGATCTGCAGGCGGTTGCGGTCCACGAGCGCGCACAAGTTATCGAGCTGGTAGTTGCCGCCGCTCATAGCGCCCTCCCAGACCGAGCCCTCGGCAAGCTCGCCGTCGCCCATGATGGTGTAGACGCGGTAGTCGCGGCCGTCCATCTTGCCGGCGAGCGCCATGCCCACGGCAACGGGCAGGCCGTGACCCAGCGAGCCCGAGTTCATCTCGATGCCCTTGAGCTTGTTGTTGGGGTGGCCGATGTAGGGGCTGCCGAACTTGGAGAAGCGGGCCTTGACGTCATCGAGGTCAAGATAGCCCTCGTGGCAGAGCACCGCGTAGTAGGCCTCCATGGCGTGGCCCTTGGAAAGCACAAAGCGGTCGCGGTTGGGATCGTCGACGGTCTCGGGCGAAATGTTCAGATGGTTGGCGTAGAGGGTCATGAGCGCGTCGACGACTGACATGTCGCCGCCGATGTGGCCGCCAGCGCCAGCCATGATGATATCGACGCAATCGCGGCGAAGGTCCCAACGCAGGGACTCAAGCTCTTCGATAGTTGCCACGAAAAACTCCTTTCAGGGAATTTCTAAAGTCAGAGCCACCGCGTTTCCACAGTGCCCAAGATCGCGGTGAAAGAGGAGCGCCGCGTACTTTGGTACGCAAGCGACGGCTTGAACCGCAAGGTTGGGTGCTGTGGTAGCGCGCCGGCTCGTTGCTACAAAGTAGGCACGACCCTACTCGCCGCGCAGGTAAGCTTTAACGTCCTGCTCAATCGGGTCGTATAGGTCGGGGGCGATGCCAAGATACTTGCACGCCTCGTAGAGCACCGGCACCACGTTGGCGTGAATAGCGACGCAGTGGTGGATATAGGGACCCTCGACGATCTTGGCCTCGAGGCGCTTGAGGTTGTCGACCTCGACCCACAGATAGGTGCCCATGCCGGCCGGGCCGTCGATGCCGCGGGCGTTGCCCAGCAGCAGCGAGTACTCGCCGTTGTCGCCGTCAAAGCGGGCAAGGGTGAGGTCGCCGTGCTTGGCCTCGGCCGTCAGCGCACCGGGGTGATCGAATGCCAGCGGGTAGGTGAGCTTGGGCTTGACGGCCGCGCAGCTGCAGGGCCAGGGGCCACAGTGCTGCAGCAGCTCGCCGTTCTCGTTGTCGGGATGGCGCACAGTCCAGTCGGCGAACATGCCGCGGTGACGGCCCAGGTCGGCAGCCTCGACCATCAGCGCGGTGATGGCGCCGTGGATATCGGTCTCGCATACGATGGGAATACCCATCTCGTTGAGGATGGCGTTGGCGGCGCAGGGCATAATGCCCAGCTCGTCCTGCAGAGCGTTCCAGCACTGAATGGCACCGGCGTTGCAGCCGTACTTCTCGACCAGGCGCTTCATCGCGATGGCAAGACCGGCGACCGCGGGGACCTTGTCCTCGGGGATGCAGATCTCAAAGCTGTCGTTGATGCGGGCAAGCATGGCGGCCATGGCCTGCTCGTCGGCCTGGGCGTCGCGCACGGCCTGGACAAGCTCGGTCATGGGAATGGGCGAAAGCTGGATGTTGAACTTCTCGAGCAACTCGCCCTCGTTGCACATGGTGGACCAGAAATCGAACGGGCGGGTGGCCATCTGCAGGATGCGGGTGTGCTTGAAGGTCTTGACCACGTTGCACACAGCCAGGAAGTCCCAAACGCCGCGCTCGAACTCGGGGTCGGTCAGACGGCAGTTGGTCATGTAGGTGAAGGGAACCTGGAAGCGGCGCAGGACCTTGCCGGTGGCGAACAGGCCGCACTGACTATCACGCAGGCGGGTGCCGTCGGGCTCGGGGCGCTCGTCGCGCGGGCCCCACAGCAGCACGGGCAGGCCGAGCTCGCGGGCAAGGCGAGCGCAAACGTACTCGGTGCCAAAGTTGGCGTGACACAGCATGATGCCATCGACGCCCTCGGCGCGAAACTTCTTGACGATAGGCTCGATATGGCTGTCGTCGAACAGCAAACCCTCGTCATTGATATCGTCGATATCCACGATGTCGACACCGATCTCACGCAGGCGATCAGCCGTCAGGCCGCGATACTTGATTGCGTCCGGCGCGCTAAAGATACTGCGGCGCGTGGGCACAAAGCCGAGCTTGATCTTGTCCATGTACGTCCTCCCCTAATCACATGTTCAGTAAACAGACGCGTGTTTCGTTTTGTTCTGTTTATTAAATGTTTTACTCTTATGTTTAGAAGTTTAACGCGGAATACCCGTAAACGGTAGAGAAATCAGCCTAAACGGTATGTAAACAATCTGAACATATAAGGGCAACAAAAAGAGGGCCCCGAAGGACCCTCTCTTGGTAGCGTTATGTATGGTTGCCTTTGACGGACTTTTCCGCTCTGAGGTCAGACGCCGTTCCGCCTAGATTTCACGCACGCTCTGGCGCTCGACAAAATAGGTCGACACGGCCGTTTTGCATGTATAGCTCTTGGGATTGCGGATGTTGCCCACCAGACGGCGCACCGCGATCTCGCCCACCTCGTGTTTGGGAACATGCACCGTGGTGAGCGGCGGGTTGGAGAAGGCACCCAAAGACAGGTCGTCAAAGCCGATGATCGAAACATCCTCGGGCACGCGAATACCGTGCTCGTTGAGCGCGCGCATGGCGCCTACGGCGAGCACGTCGTTCTCGGCAAAGAAAGCCGTCGGCAGGTCGTCGCGCGAGACGCTGTCGAGCCATGCGCCCATGTCGCGATAGGCACCCTCGAGCGTGGTGCCCAGCGTGACACGCCATGTCGGGTTGGCTTCAAGGCCCGCATCCTCAAGCGCTTGGCGATAGCCGCGCTCGCGGTCCTTAAAGTTGCGGATCCGAAGGTCGCCCGCCAGATAGCCGATTTGCCTGTGGCCTTTCTCGATAAGGTAATCCACGGCACGCAGCACCGAATCGGTGTTGGCGATGACTACGGCATCGAAGTACTGGCGATCGCTCCAGCCGTCGAGCACAATCAGGTGGGCGGCAGCGTCGGCGAACAGGGCGTAGTCCTCCTCGCCCAGCTCGGTACCCATCAGCACGATGGCGGCCGACGGGTCGGCGATCAGGCCCTCGACCTGCGGGCGCACGGCGTCCAGGTCGCTAAAGTCGAGCGAGACAAAGCTCGTGCTCATGCCGTGGCGACGCGCCTGGCGCTCCACGCCCTCGATGACCGCGGGATGGAAGGCGCTCTCGTCCAGGATGGCGCCCGTCTTGCGCGCAAGCACAAACTGGATGCTCTCGAGCTGCGTCGACTGCTGATAGCCAAGCGACTGCGCGCACTCCAGGATGACCTTGGCGGTCTCCTCGCTCACGCTGCGCTTGCGGTTGAGCGCGTTGGACACGGTTGCGGGCGAAAAGCCGGTAATGCGGCTGATCTCGCGGACGCTTGCTTTAGCCATCGTTCCCCCTAGCATCGGTCGCGGCCGAGCATCGTGGCTTGACCGCCCCGCGGCTCGGCAACTAAACGACCGCAAATTCAATCTAAACAGAATAGTAAATGTTTAATAGCTAGTTTAGCCTGTTGTCAAGCGAAGTGGCACGACTATTCCCCCAACGGGCGCATTTGTCCATCTTAACGTTATTACGCAAGGTCTTCGCCATTGCTTGCTATTACGCGTCGGTACCATTCGAAGCTTTTCTTTTTACGTCTCTCAAACGAGCCCGCACCGCTATCGTCTCGATCGACATAGATAAACCCGTAGCGCTTACGCATCTGTCCTGTGGCGACCGAAACCAAATCGATCGGGCCCCAACAGGTATATCCCATGAGTTCCACCCCGTCGAGCTCGACGGTCTCCCTCATCGCCTCGATGTGGGCCCGCAGGTATTCAACTCGATAGTCGTCTTCTATTTCACCCGAATCTTCCGGCACATCAGGAGCACCCAAACCGTTTTCGACGATGAACAGCGGCTTTTGATAGCGATCCCAGATTTCATTCATGGTGACGCGCAGCCCTTTGGGGTCGATAAACCTCCCCCAAGGCTCCTGTTTTAGATACGGATTAGGCGCCGAGCGAAGAAGGTTCGAATCGAACTGACCTTCCGCATGCGCTTTTGCGACGCGCGTCGAGTAATACGAAAACGAGACGAAATCGACCAGGTTTGCAGCCAGTACTTCGCGGTCATCATCCCGATAGGGCACCTCAAAACCATGGCGGGCGTATTCCTTGAGAACATAGCTCGGGTACGCACCGCGCACCTGGACGTCGGTAAACATGTAATGGCTGCGATTCTCAGCCTGCGCAGCCAGCACATCGTCCGGATCACATGTAGCCGGATAGAAGACACCTGCGTTGAGCATGCAACCGATCTTCGCCCCAGGGCACAGTTCATGACACGCCCCGACCGCACGGGCGCTCGCAACCAATACATGGTGCACGGCCGTGTGAACCGTTGCATAGCGATTCTCCCCTTGCTCGAAGATGATCCCCGCCGCCATAAAGCACGCCTGCGTCATGATGTTGATCTCGTTAAAGGTCAGCCAATAATTGACCAATCCCCGATAGCGCTCGAACACGGTACGCGAATATCGCTCGAACAGGTCGACCAACCTGCGATCGCGCCATCCGCCATACGCATCGACGAGATGCATGGGGACATCATAGTGGTTGAGCGTCACCAAAGGCTCAATGTCATGCGCGCGACACGTCCTAAAAACATCCTCGTAAAAGGCAAGGCCTTCTTCATTGGGCTCGGCTTCGTCTCCTTTGGGAAAAATGCGGCTCCAGGCGATTGATAAGCGCAGGCATTTAAAACCCATCTGGGCAAACAGTTCAATATCCCGCTTGTACCTATGGTAAAAATCAATGCCCTTGCGAGCGGGATAGAAGCTGTCGGGTGCCAACGCACGCGGATCAAGGTCTCCCCGCATGACGTCCATGCGTTGATCGCCAAACGGCAGCATGTCGGAATTGGCTAAACCGCGACCGCCTTCGTTCCATCCTCCCTCGCACTGGTTTGCAGCCAGAGCCCCGCCCCATAAAAAATCTTCTCTAAACATTATGGTGTCGTCCTTTCTATCAAATTCCCGGCCCACACTGTCGAACGCAACGGACTCGGCAAGTGCCGCGCAACAGCACAGTACCGTTGCGCGGCCAAGGGGTCGGACCGCGCAACGGC
>JAEZNV010000106.1 GCA_023441725.1 Actinomycetes bacterium
GGCTTCTTGTTGGGTATCATGGTTGAACGATCATGAGGAGGTTTCCCTACATGGAATTGTTTGAGCCAATTCTTCATTTCTTTGCACAACGATGGGTCCACAACATCATCTGGGCAGGTATCTTGGCCATCGGCACCGCCGTTGCCGCCAAGATCGCGTCCAAGACCCTGTACCACCTGCTCAACCGCGACGATAACCCACTCCCTTCATCAAGCATCTTCATCAACATCGCGCGCGCTGTCATCTGGATGATCGGAGGCAGTTTTATCCTCGACAACTGCTTTGGCATTAACGCAAACGCCCTCGTTGCCGCTCTTGGCGTCGGCGGCATCGCCATCTCGCTCGGCTTTCAGGACACGCTGTCAAACCTTATCGGCGGCATGCAGGTGACCTTTATGGGCATCATCAAGCCCGGCGACAATATCGAGGTCGGCGGCGTGTCGGGCGTGGTCCAAGACATCACCTGGCGCCACACGACCATCGAGGACGCCTGCGGGCAAACCATCATCGTCCCCAACTCAAATATCTCCAAGAACACGCTCGTGCATTTGATGCCCTTTGGGCGCGTGGCCGTCCCCGTCGCGGTCAAGGACACGTCCAAGTGGGCTTCACTGGACGCGCTGGCAGATGAACTCACCGACGCCACCAAGGCCGCCGTGCTTCCCATCTCGGGCTTTGACAAGGAGCCGTATGTGCTCTTTAGCGAGATCGGCGACTTTGGCATCAAGGGCAAGATCATCTTTATCGTCAGCGACGACAGCACTACTTTCACGGCAGCCGACGCCTGCATCCGCGCCATCGCCCCCATCATCGCCTAAAACCACCACAAAGGGGACAGGCACCTTTGTGGTGGTTTCGCATCGTGGTACCATGGTTCATATCGTTGTTTAAACGACTAAGGGAGTAGACACCATGGAAGAGGCCTATCGTCAAGCACGCAAGCGCGGCGAGCAGGGACGCCGTCGCGCCATCAGCCAAAGCGAGCACCCGTACCTTACGGACCTCGACGGCCTCGTTGCCCAGCTCCCCTTAGGTCAGCGAGAGAGCGTCGGCCTGAGGGACATTCCGCTCGAAATGGTCGTCGGCACGGTCACCAAAGGCCGTCAGTCTGCCTTTTCGTGTAACTTTATGCCCCTGCTGCCGTTTAACACCGAGTTCGCCCGCAAGTGGTCCAATCTCTACGACATCCAGGTGACCGAGGGCTATCGCGACCCCATCATCGTCACCGAGTTCATGCATCGGTTCTATGTCCAGGAAGGCAACAAACGCGTTAGTGTCCTCAAATTCCTGGACGCTCCAACGGTTTCGGCTAGGGTCACCCGTCTCTACCCCGGCAAATGGGATTCCGTCGAAAGCCGCCTGTATGGCGAGTTCTGCGCGTTTTGGCGCGTCTGCCCTCTATACGAAATCGAGTTCTCGCGTGAGGGAAGCTACGAAACGCTCGCCAAGATGCTCGGTCAGAACCTTATCGAAAAATGGCCGCAGAAAAAGGTCGACTACCTGCGTCACACCTTCCTGCTCTTTAAGCGCGCCTACCTTCGCGCGGGCGGCGACCACCTGGACATTACGCCCGCCGACGCCATGCTCGTCTACCTCAATGTGTACAACCAGGACCGCCTGCTGGATACGCCGACGGATATCGTCGTAAACCGCCTGTGCAAGATCTGGCGTGAGCTGGTCATCGCCGGCAAAAATGACGAGGACAAGGTCGATCTTGTCGAAGCACCGAGCGTCGATGAGGAGGAGACGTCCGCCAAGTCCACCTCCGGCGTGCTCAACTTCTTTATGGGCAAGACCGTCTATTCGGCGGCCAACCCCCTGCGCATCGCCTTTATCCATGAGTTCCCCCGTGCGACGTCGAGCTGGGACAGCCTACACGACCAAGGGCGTCAGTATCTCGATGAGCACTTTGACGGTATCGTGCGCACCGAGGCGTTCGAAGACTGTCACGATCCGGACGTGTTCTATGCCGCCGTGGAAACGGCTGTCAAACATGGGGCAAACGTCATCTTCTCGACCTCGCACCGCCTGATGGAATACACACTCAGGGCTGCCGTTGAGTATCCCCGGGTTCGGTTCCTCAACTGCTCTATCGGCCTTCCCCACCAAAGCGTCCGTTCGTACTTTGGCAAGATGTACGAGGCCAAGTTTCTCCTGGGCGCCCTTGCCGCCAGCATGGCGGACAACCACCGTATCGGTTACCACGCGTCGGTCTTCGCCTCGGGCGCACTCAGCGAGATCAACGCCTTTGCGATTGGCGCCTCGCTGCTCGACCCCCGTGCGCAAATTATCCTGACTTGGGGCGATGTGCCCGCCGGAGGCCTTGCCGAGGCCATGTGCCGCGAAGGTGTAAGCGTCATGACCGGCGCCGACATGTCAAAGTCGCTCGAAGACCCCACGGCCTACGGACTTCACCGCCTGGTCGATGGCAAGGTTACCGGCATTGCCATGCCGGTATGGAACTGGGGCCGATACTACGAGCTTATCGTGCGAAGTCTGCTGCATGGCACCTGGGATGAAACCAGTGACGCCAGCCAGGTTCGCGCCGTCAACTACTGGTACGGCATGAGTTCGGGCGTTATCGACATTCGCTACGCTCCGGGCCTGCCCTATCAGACGCGCAAGCTTGTTCAGCTCCTCCGCAATGGCATCGTCGAGGGCTCCATCAATCCATTTGGCGGCGAGCTCCATAGCCAAGACGGCGTGGTGCAGATCGAGGGCTTTCCCCCACTGCCGAGCACACAAATCGTCGAGATGGACTGGTTGGCCGACAACGTGGTGGGCACCATTCCGCAACTCGACGATGAACCGAAAGTCCACGCCCTATGAAAATCCTTGCCATAGCCGATACCGAAGAACGATGCCTGTGGGAGTGCTTTCGCAAGGAGCGCTTTGAAGGTGTCGACCTGATTTTGTCCGCTGGCGATCTGGACCCGGATTATCTTGAGTTTTTGGTCACGGTCATCAACAAACCGCTCATCTACGTGCGCGGCAATCACGATGACCGCTACGCACGTCATGCGCCGGGCGGCTGCATCTGTGTCGAAGACACCGTGTACGTGTATCGCGGCGTTCGCATTGCGGGGCTTGGCGGCTCCATGCGCTACCGAGATGGCGCCAACATGTACACCGAGCGCGAGATGGCCAAGCGCGTGCGTAAGCTGTCACGCAAAGTGAAGATGGTCGGCGGCTGCGACATCCTGCTGACCCATGCGCCCGCCGCCGGCATGGGCGATCTGGATGATCTGCCACATCGAGGATTCGAATGCTTTAACACAGCGCTCGAGTCCTGGAATCCCGACTACATGGTGCACGGGCATGTGCATCAGAGCTACGGTCCCGATTTTCAGCGCGAGCGGCAACACGCGTGCGGGACGACGATCATCAACGCCTGCGGCTATACGCAATTTGAACTGGACGAGACACGCTACCCCATCCGTGGCTGGCAGGCAGCCTGGCTCAACTCGCAAACCATGCGCCGCGAGCTCAAGCGCCACGAGGCCATAGAGTCCTCAACCGCCAGAACACCCTGGTAACCACCACAAAGGTGCCTGTCCCCTTTGTAGTGGTTTTGCCCAGAGATAGCAAGAAACCCGGTCCTGCACGAGACAGAACCGGGTTTCTTTAGCAATGCTTGCTTTACTCAGGCAGTAACTGTTAGTTACTCAGCCAGGAAGTCACGCTGGACAGCGGGATCGACCTTGACGCCAGGGCCCATAGTGGAAGACACGGAGATGGACTTGACGTACTTGCCCTTAGCAGAAGAGGGTTTGACGCGCAGGATCTCGGTGTACAGGGCAGCGTAGTTCTCGACGAGCTGCTGCTCGGAGAAGGACTTCTTGCCCAGGGGCACGTGGCAGATGCCGTAGCGGTCGGCGCGATACTCAACGCGGCCGGCCTTAAGCTCGGAGACCATCTTGGCGACGTCCATGGTCACGGTGCCGAGCTTGGGGTTCGGCATGAGGCCACGGGGACCAAGGATCTTACCGATACGGCCAACCTTGGCCATCATGTTCGGCGTAGCGATAGCGGCGTCGAAGTTGATCTCGCCCTTCTGGATCTGGGCGACGAGCTCGTCGGAACCGATGATGTCGGCGCCAGCAGCCTCGGCCTCGCGGG
>JAEZNV010000147.1 GCA_023441725.1 Actinomycetes bacterium
AGGGCGCGAACATGCCCACGACCATCGAGGCCACGACCTACTTCCAGGAGAACGGCGTCGCCTTTATGCCCGGTAAGGCTGCCAACGCCGGCGGCGTGCTCGTGTCCGGCCTGGAGATGAGCCAGAACGCCGAGCACCTGTCCTGGACCTTCGAGGAGGTCGACGGCAAGCTCGAGCAGCTCATGCGCGGCATGTTCCACAACGTGGACGACACCGCCAAGGAGTATGGCCAGGAGGGCAACTTCGTTATGGGCGCCAACATCGCCGGCTTCCTGAAGGTCGCCGACGCCATGCTCGCCCAGGGCGTCTGCTAATTCTTCGCTTCATAGCGCCACACGAGGCTCCCGGCCATCTTGGCTGGGAGCCTTTTTCTGTGGTGGTGAGGGTCGTGCCCCCTCGTTTGGTACACTTAGAGGTACTGGACAAGTGAAGAGATGGGGGAGAACGTGCTCAAGTTCGGTACCTACGTCCGTGTTGGAAACGCGGCCGAAGCCTATGAGCTCTTGCAGAAAAACCGCAACAACAAGATTGTGGGCGGCGGCATCTGGATGCGCCTGGGTTCGCGTCGTGTAGCGACGGCGATTGACCTTTCGGCCTGCGGACTCGATCAGATCGAGGAGACCGAGACCGTGTTTCGCATCGGTGCCATGTGCACCCTGCGCCAGCTCGAGCGCCATGCCGGGCTCAACGCGCTTGTCAACAATGTCTTTGAGTTCGCCGTCCACGATATCGTGGGCGTCCAGCTGCGCAACACCGCCACGGTGGGCGGCAGCGTCTACGGCCGCTTTGGCTTCTCGGACGTGCTCTCGGCCTTTTTGGCGCTCGATTCCTATGTTGAGCTGACGGGCGCCGGCCGCGTGCCGCTCGCCGAGTTCGTCGACATGGGCTACGTGCGCGACGTTATCGAGCATGTGGTGGTCGTTAAGCACGACTATCGCGCGAGCTACGAGGCCGTGCGCAAGGCCGCGACCGATTTCCCCTCGCTCAATGTCACCGCCGCCTGGTGGGATAACTCCTGGCACGTCACCGTGGGCGCCCGTCCGCTGCGCGCGACCCTGCTGCAGGGCGAGGCGTGCGGCCTCACCAGCGAGCAGCCTTCCGAGGACGAGCTTCGGGCCCTCGCCGCGTCCGTGCGCGCGCTGAGCTATGGCACCAACCTGTGGGGCTCGGCCGACTACCGCCGCCGCATCTCGGCCCCGCTTGCCGTACAGGCCGTGCGCCGTGCCGCCGGCATCGAGCTTTCGGCCGCGCTTGCCCACGAGCTCGAGACCGTGCAGATCCCTAAGTTCGCCACGGACGAGTATTCCTGCCGCCGCGTGCCCGGCGTCGATTCTAGCGAGGTGCGCTAATGGCTGCCAAACTCATCGATCTTTCCTTTACGCTCAACGGCCGTAAGGTCAAGGTTCAGATTGCCCCCGACACCATGCTCTTTGCGCTGCTGCGCGAACAGGGCTGCGCGTCGGTGCGCTGCGCCTGCGAGACCACCAACTGCGGCCTGTGCACGGTGTGGCTCGACGGCGACCCGGTGCTCAGCTGCTCGGTTCCCGCCGCGCGCGTCGAGGGCCGTACCATCACCACGCTCGAGGGTCTCAAGGCCGAGTCCGAGGCGCTAGCCCGCGCGATGGCCGCCGAAGGCGCCGAGCAGTGCGGTTTTTGCGCCCCAGGCCTCATCATGAACGTGCTGGCGCTCGCCCGCGCCGCCAAGGAGGACCCGAGTCTCGTTGCCACGCGCGAGGAGCTCTCGCGCCAGCTCGCCGGTAACCTCTGCCGTTGCAGCGGCTACGAGAGCCAGCTGCGCGCTATCGTTCGCTTCCTCAACGAGTCCGGCGTACAGGTGGGCTTTGAGATGCCCAAGCTGCCGGTCAATAACACCAGCTCCGACGGGGTCTCTTACAAGCAGATCACCCACAAGCAGCCCAAAAAGGACTCGAAGGCCCTGCTCGAGGGCCGTCCCGTCTACACGGGCGACCTCATTCCCGCCGGCGCGCTCATCGTCAAGCTTAAGCGCAGCCCGTACGCCCGCGCCAAGATCCGCTCCATCGACACGTCGCGCGCCCTCAAGGTGCCCGGCGTCGTGGGTGTCTACACCTACGAGGACGTGCCGCAGCGCCGCTTTACCATCGCCGCCCAGAGCTAACCGCAGCCCTCGCCGCACGACCGCCTGATCCTCGAGAACTTGGTGCGCTACCAAAACGAGGAGGTGGCGATCGTCGCTGCCGAGACCGAGGAGGCCGCCGACAAGGCGCTCAAGCTCATCAAGGTCGACTACGAGGTGCTCGAGCCCCTGCTCGACTTTACCCAGGCGCTCGATAACGACATCGTGGTACACCCCGAGGGCGACGTGACCTTTATGTTCCCGCAGGGCGGCGACGTGCCGCGCAACCTGGTGTGCAGCGGCACGAGCGACTTTGGCGACCTGGACGAGGCCTTCGCCCAGAGCGACATCGTGTTCACGCGCACCTACACCAGCCAGGCCACGCAGACCGCGCCCATGGAGACCTTCCGTGCTTTCGCGACGACCGACGCGTTCGGCCGCATCTCGGTGACCACCTCTACGCAGGTGCCCTTCCACGTGCGCCGCATGGTCGCACAGTCGCTCGACATTCCGCAGTCGCAGGTACAGGTTATTAAGCCGCGCATCGGTGGTGGCTTTGGCTCCAAGCAGACGGGCTGCTGCGAGATCTTCGTGGCGTTCGTCACCCAGCAGACCGGCCGTCCGAGCTATTGCTGCTACACCCGCGAGGAGACCATCACTGCGGGCAACTCGCGCCACCAGATGCAGATGACCGTTAAGCTGGGCGCCATGAACGACGGCACCATCACGGCCATCGATCTGCACACGCTGTCCAACGCCGGCGCGTACGGCGAGCACGCTACCACGACGATCGGACTTTCGGGCCACAAGAGCCTGCCTATCTACAACCATGTGAAGGCGAGCCGCTTTAGGTGGGACGCCGTCTACACCAACACCAACCGCGGCGGCGCGTATCGCGGCTACGGTGCCACCCAGGGTCAGTTTGCCGTGGAGAGCGCCGTCAACGAGCTCGCCGATATGCTGCACATGGACCCCGCCGACCTGCGCCTTAAGAACATCGTGCGCGAGGGCGAGGTCATGCCGCAGTACTACAACGAGAAGCTCAACGCCTGCGCGCTCGACCGCTGCCTGCTGCGCGCGATGGACATGATCGGCTGGCGCGACAAGCCGCTGGCCGTGGACCTGGGCGACCGCGTACGCGCCCTGGGCTGCGCGCTCACCATGCAGGGTTCTGGCATTTCCAACGTGGATATCGGCGGCATCGACATGCGCCTGGAAGAGGATGGCTTCATTACCATCGGCACCGGCGCCACCGATAACGGCATGGGCGTCGACACCATTCTGGCGCAGATTGCCGCCGAGGAGCTGGGCGTGGAGAGCTCGCTGATCGTGGTACGCGGCGTAGACACCGACGTGTCGCCGTTCGACGCCGGCTCGTACGCGAGCTCCGGTACCTACGTCACGGGCCTTGCCGCCAAGAACGCCGCGACCGAGCTGCGCGAGAAGATTTGCGCCAAGGCCGCCCAGATGTGGGACGTTGACGCCGCCGACGTGGTCTTCGATGGGCAGTACGTGCGCCTGTCCGACGAGCGTGCCGCGCGCGAGCAGAACCGCTACCTCACGCTGCGCGACTTTGCCAACCTGTGCGTCAAGAACATCGCGGGCGGCGACGCGCTCACCTCGCATGCTTCTGCCTGCCTGCCCGTTTCGCCCCCGCCGTTTATGGCCGGCATTGCCGAGGTCGAGGTCGACAAGGCCACCGGCAAGGTGACCGTGGTGGACTACGCGGCGGCCGTGGACTGCGGCACCGTGATCAACGAGGCGCTCGCGCGCGTCCAGGCCGAGGGCGGCATTGCCCAGGGTATCGGCCACGCGCTCTACGAGATCGTCGAGCACGATGAGCGCGGCCGCCTGCGCACCGGCAACTTTATGAGCTACAAGCTGCCCACGCGTCTGGATATCGGCAGCATTCGCGTGGCCTTTGAGCCGAGCTACGAGCCGACGGGCCCGTTTGGCGCCAAGTCGATCGGCGAGGTCGTCATCAACACGCCGCTCGCCGCCGTGGCATCGGCCGTCGCACACGCTACCGGCCATCAGGTTCGCTCGCTGCCGATCACGCCGGAGAAAGCACTGCTGGGGGAGTAGGCGAGCTGGGGGTAGCTAATTTGGGACGGGGCCATTTTAGCTACCCCAGCCGTTAATTGGCCAACCATTCGCGCTATCAGCCGGGGTAGCTAAAATGGCCCCGTCCCAAATTAGCTACCCTTCCCTCCGATGGACACTCGTGGTGAGGTCGTGAGCCTGTAAAAGGTGTGCGTGCGCTTGTCGTTCGTATCTGCTATCATTCCTAGTCTGTGCGCTCATGCGGGCGTGGCGGAATTGGTAGACGCGCCAGATTTAGGTTCTGGTGGGATTCCCGTGAAGGTTCGAGTCCTTTCGCCCGCACCAACGCACCTGC
>JAEZNV010000189.1 GCA_023441725.1 Actinomycetes bacterium
GCCTTGCGCCAAACCCAGCGCAAGGCGGCCCCTTGTCATTACATCAGGCTACAGGACAGCCGCCAACGCGTCGATATCCTCCTGCGTCGTGGCCCAGCTGGTGCAAAAGCGCACCACCGTGTGGGTCTCGTCGTACTTTTCCCAGTACTCGATCGAGGCATGCTCGCGAATGCGGGCCATGTCCTCGTTGGGCAGAATCACAAACTGCTGGTTGGTCGGCGTCTCCAAGAAGAACTGGTAGCCGCGCTCGTGCAGCACGCGACGCAGCGCCTGAGCGGTCTCAATCGCCTGGCGACCAATCTCAAAATACAGGCCATCGGTAAAAAGGGCCTCGAACTGCACACCCGTCAGGCGGCCCTTGGCAAGCAGCGCGCCGTGCTGCTTAATACGCGGAATGGGATGCGCCGGGGTGTGCATGCCGCAAAACACCACAGCCTCGCCGCACAGAGCGCCGCACTTGGTGCCGCCGATGTAGAACACGTCGCACAGCTGCGCCAGCTCGGGCAGGGTAATGTCGCACTCATCGGCCGCCAGCGCATAGGCCAGGCGGGCGCCATCCACAAACAGCGGAATCTCGCGCTTCTGGCACACTGCATGGATCGCCGCGAGCTCGGCCTTGGAGTACAGCGTGCCGTACTCGGTCGATAGACTCACGTACACGGCGCCCGGGAACACCGTGTGCTCGTAGCTCTCGTTTTCGTAGAACACCTGGATATAGTTCTCGAGGTCCTCGGCGTGCATCTTGCCCTCGTAGCCGGGGATGGTGAGCACCTTGTGGCCGCCAAACTCGATGGCGCCTGCCTCGTGACAGGCGACGTGGCCGGTCTCGGCAGCAACGACGCCCTCGTACGGCGCAAGCAACATGTCGATCACCGTCGCGTTGGCCTGCGTGCCGCCCACCAGAAAAAACACGTCGGCATCGGGGGCCTGACAGGCCTCGCGGATAAGTTGCTTGGCACGCTCGGTGTGCGCATCGGTACCGTAGCCGGGCTGCGGCTCCATATTGGTGTCGACAAGCGCCTGCAGCACCGCCGGATGTGCACCGTGGGAATAGTCGTTGTTAAACGCGAGCATGGCAATCCTCTCTTACCGGGTATCGGCCAGATGATTCAAACGGGGCTATTGTACGCCGTTGGGATAGGCGATGCGCGCGGCAAGGCACTCAAGTGCCAGTACCAGGGCAAAACCGCAGCTCACGTCACTCAAAAAGTGCGCTCCAATCACGATGCGCCCAAAGGCGACGAGCGCCGCGATCACAGCCGCCGCCCAAAAGATCACGCGGCGACGCGAAGGTTTTTCCTTAAAGGCTGCCGCGGGAAGCCCGGCGAGCATAAGGCCAATCGCCGCATGCGCCGTGTGTCCGCTCGCAAACGACTTGAACCCGTCCTTAATCACGCCGGCGGCGATATAGGCCCACTTGTCGGGGTTGCCGATCACCCACCACGGCTGAAAATTGAGCCCCGGCGTGACCTCGATCACGCGCATGCGCGGGCGCGACCATAACGGCTTAACAATGACGTTGAGGATGATGGCCTGAGCGACCCACACGGCCAGCACCATCAACGCCCAGCGCGTGAGCTCGTCGGGCTCGGTCGTGCGCGTAAAGCGATAGACGATGAGGTTGGCAGCAATGACCAGCACAAACGTCAGCACCAACTGAACCGCGATGAGTTTGCCGCCAACCCTCAGGGACGAAACGATCTCGTAGCCGGTCAGGCCAACGTTGACGAGGATGCCGAGCACGGCGAGCCACTTGCTCGTCTTGGAATCGGGTCGCGCCGAGCGCACGAGCATAACGCCCGCGATGCTCGCCGTCAGCTCGAACGGCAGCTCGCCGGCCGCCTCGATAAAGCGGCCGTACATGCTGCCGATGTTGAACAGCGCGCTCGAGATCTGATAATCGAAGAAGCTGCCCACGCCCAAACAAAGACACAGGACAACCGCGATAATGGCGACATCTTTCTTATAGATGTATCCGAACATGCTTTCCTCTCGATGGAACCAGATTGCCCAAATGGGGCGTTTGCAGCGTCGACTCGCTAGTCATCAGCACTAGCACCCAGCTGCTGCAGCAGCATGAGCGCGGCCGCCACCGGGCCGGTGCCGTCGTTGGCATCGAGGCCGCGACCCAGGCCGCTGCCCGCGCCGGCGCCCGCCTTGTAGGGCACCGACAGTTTGCGGCTCTTGGGGAAGTTCACCGCGCCATAGCGGGTCTTTAGTTCAAAGGCCACCTTCTTGGGCACGTCGACGCCCAAAAACGTGATGCGTCCACCGCTGAGCGTGACGCTCTCGAGCCCCAGGCGCTCGCCGCGAATACGGATGCGCGCGCGGTTGAACAGGTTGAGTCCCGCCAACGGCAGCTCGCCATGCGCGGCCTCGGTCTCCTCCTGCACCTCGTCGATGCTCTCCAGGTCCCCAGCAGCCGCGAGCTTGCGGTACACGAGCACGCGCTGGTCCACCGCCGGCATGTACTCCTCGGACAAGAAGTAGTCGGCCGGCAGGTTGATGCCCACGCTCGCCGCCTCCACGCCGGCATCGTCGTCGCCGCGCGCCTCGGCCACGGCCTGGCCCAGCATCTGCGTAA
>JAEZNV010000080.1 GCA_023441725.1 Actinomycetes bacterium
GTGGGCATTTTAGGAGGATGTTCATGGCGAACGACAGCAAGACATGGCGGTGCGGAAAGTACGAGCTCAGCTTTGACCGTCCGCGCATCATGGGCGTCCTCAACGTGACGCCCGATTCGTTTAGCGACGGCGGTGAGCACTTTGACCAGGATGCCGCTATCGAGTACGGCCTGGCGATGCTCGATGCCGGCGCCGACATCATCGACGTGGGCGGCGAGTCCACGCGCCCCGGCTTTACCCCGGTCAACCCCGACGAGGAGGCGCGTCGCGTGCTGCCCGTCGTGCGCGCGCTCGCCAAAGAGGGTGCCATTGTCTCCATCGACACGCGTCATGTGGCGGTTGCCAAGGCGGCTGTGCGCTGCGGTGCTTCGATTGTCAACGACGTGACGGGTTTCACCGATCCCAAGATGGTTGAGTTCGTTAAGACGAGCACCTGCGGCGTCATCGTAATGCACGCCGGCGAGGTCGCCACACCCGCACGCACGCACGCGACGGTGCAGCTCGATACCTCGGCTGCGGCGTTTGTTGCCGAGAAGGCACGCGAAGCGGCTGCCGAGGCCGCGCGCGAGGCCGAGAAGCCGGCCCGTCGCCGTCGCGGCAAGTTGCTGGGCGAGCCCAGGGTTGAGGCCAAGCTTCCGGGCGGTGTGGTACAGCCCTCGCTGCCGTTTGGCGAATCGGAGCCCGCGCCCGAGTCCGAGTCAGAGACGCCGGCTGCCGAGCAGACTGCCCCCGCCGCCGCTGCGCCCGAGACCGTGCCCGCAGCTACCGAAGCCGCACCAGAGCCCAGCGACCACCTGGCCGCCATGATGCGCCGCAGTGCCCGCCGTGAGGAAGCCTATGTGCCCACCTCGCAGCTCCGCCGCTTTACCCTGCCCGATTCTGCGCCCATCATGCGCCGCGTCATGGGTTTTCTGTCCGATCAGGCTCGCACGCTTATCCACGCCGGCGTGTCGCGCGACCGCATCTGCATCGATCCCGGTCCGGGCTTTGGCAAGACGGCCAACGAAGACATCGTCATCCAGCGCGAGACCGCCAAGATGGCGTCGCTGGGCTATCCGCTCATGTGCGCCGTGTCGCGCAAGCGCTTTGTGGGCACCGTCTCGGGCGTGACTGAGGCCGCCGCGCGCGATGCCGCCACGTTTGGTGTGTGCCTGGGCGCCATCCAGGCTGGCGCCAACATCGTGCGCGTGCATGACGTCGCGGGCTTTGCGCAGTTCCTGAGCGGTTACTGGGCTGTTGCCAAGCCGCAACCGCGCCGTGCGTTTGTGGCCGTGGGTTCCAACCTGGGGCATCGCTGCGACAACATCCGCGCTGCGCGCGACATGATTGCCGAGATTCCGCTCACCTGCGTGTCCAACTGCTCGCGCATCTACGAGAGCGAGCCGGCCTACGAGACGCGCCAGGACGCGTTTGCCAACGCCGTCATCGAGATCAAGACCGAGCTGGCGCCGCTGGTGCTGCTCGACGAGCTCATGAAGATTGAGGCCGAGCTGGGCCGCGACCGCTCCAAAAAGGCCAAGGCAAACGGCCCGCGCACCATCGACTTGGACCTGCTGTGGATGGACGGCGAGACCCACGGCGGCAAGAAGCTGCGTCTGCCGCATCCGCTGATCGGCGAGCGCGACTTTGTGCTGGTGCCGCTCGAGGACCTGATGCACGACCCGGCGCGGTTCTTCCGCTACAACGGCGTCGAGGTCAAGGAGCCCGAGGATCGCGTGGGCCATATCGTGGGCGAATTGGGGCGCATGTAGATGATCGAGATGAATGCTGTTGCCGCCGGTACCGAGCTCGACGCGGCGCGTGACGCGGGCCGCGAGGGCATGTCCGCGGGCTGGTGTGCTTGGAGCGCGGGCGAGGCGTCGTTGACGTTTTCGCTGGTCGTGCGCCCCGATGTGAACATGCACGCCTTCCACGGCCTGCCGTTTGTGGCCGCAATGGGCATGATGGACGCGCTCGCGGGCACGGCCGCAACACCGGGCCTGGGGCTTGCCGGCAAAGTGGGCATCCAGTGGCCGAGTGACATCGTGTGCGGCGCGCCTGCGTTTGAGACGTCGCTCGCGCGCGTCGCCGTCAACGGCGGTGCCGGTGCCGCGGGCATGTTCGGTGCCGTGACGGTGGATATTGAGCGCGCGGCGCTGGGCGAGCTTGGTGTGGATGTGGCTGACGAAGCGCTGGTCGAGGTATTGGCCACCGCTGTGCTGACCCGTGTGGACGCCTGGGCGGTTGCCGCCAACGCGCCACAGGGCGCTGCCGGCCCGCTGGCCCCGGTGCTGGGCGAGTACTTCGACATGGTGCCGCTGCTGGGTCGTCAGGTCGCGGCGGTGTCGCCCAACGGCCTGCCGCTCGCGGTCGGCGTGTTTGCGGGCCTGGACATCTGGGGTCGCGCGACCATTAAGACCGACGCCGGCGAGCAAGAGTTTCCGCCCGAGGCCGTACGGATTCGCGGGCTGTAACGCGAGGCACTCGCGACCAAAGATAACGATGACAACGGAGCCCTCCTCGGCTTGCACCGGGGAGGGCTTTCGCTTGTCTGGGGAATGGGTTGCCAGCGCTTTATTCCTCAAAACTGAAAAATTTTCGTTTTTGAGGAATAGGAAACATGCACGATATCGCTGTGCTGGGCGTGTTCGAGGAGTCTCTATTCCTCAAAATTGAAAATTATTCAGTTTTGAGGAATAGGCTTGGTGAACGTTTGCGGGGGCTGTGGCATCGGGCGTGCTCGACTTAGGTCCCCGTCCTACCCCAGCTCCTGCATGCGGCGGTAGATTTCGCAGATACCCTTGATGGTGAGCTGTCCATCGACCACGTCGAAGGCGTCGGTCGAATCGGCGACGATGCCGGCGAGACCGCCCGTGGCGATAACGGTGGCGTCCTCACGGCCCAGCTCGCGCTTCATGCGCGCGACCAGGCCCTCGGCCATGGCGGCGGCGCCCATCACGGCGCCGACCTTGATGCACTCCTCGGTATCGCGGCCGATGGCGTGCTCGGGCGCCTCGAGCGGAACGCTGGCGAGCTTGGCGGCTCGGGCGGCGAGCGCGTCCATCGAAATGCGGATGCCCGGCGCAATCGCTCCGCCAATGTAATAGCCGTCCTCGTCGATGACGTCGATATTGGTTGCGGTGCCAAAGTCCACCACGATTGCCGGGGCGCCGTAGAAGGTCTCGGCAGCGACGGCGTTGGCGATGCGGTCGGCACCAACGGCCTGGGGGCACGCCGCCCGCAGCTTGGTCACGGCCGCCGTCTGCGGCCCAATGACGATGGCGTCTGCCGCGATGCGGTCGGCCACGGCGTGCCACTCGCGCGAGAGCTGCGGCACCACGCCGGCAAAGGCGATCGCGTCGACCGCGCCGAGCGAGAGGTCGTACATCTTAAAGAAGCCCATCAGGCGCACGTGGATCTCGTCGGCGGTATAGGAGCGGTCGGTGGGCATGCGCCACGACTGCACCAGCTCGTCTCCGTCAAACAGGCCCATGGCCGTCTGCGTGTTTCCCATATCGATAGCGAGCAGCATGTCTACTCCAGGTGTCGGCGTAAAAGGACGCGCACCATTGTATACGCGCCGCCGACGGCGTTCGGTTGCGATTCGTTTACGGTGATATGGGCTGAGGGGTTTAAATATGAAGGAATTATGCTCTACGAGATTTTCCTTGCCGTTTACCGAACTCCCACGTAATATTCTTTCTTGCGCACATGAGGCGCCCAGACATTGCGGGGTGGAGCAGTCTGGTAGCTCGCCGGGCTCATAACCCGGAGGTCGTAGGTTCAAATCCTGCCCCCGCGACCAAGAACTTGCAGCTCGTCGGCCTAGCCGGCGAGCTTTTTTGTTAT
>JAEZNV010000091.1 GCA_023441725.1 Actinomycetes bacterium
CACAGAAGTGCCGATCAGAGACGACTGCTCAACACCCGCGGGTTCCAGGGCAAAAGTAGCCACGTTGGTCTCGAAAAAGGCCTCAATCCCTGCCGCGGCCATACGGCGTGCAAGCTCCTCGATAACGTCCTCGCCAAAGCAGTCCTCATGCACCACGCGGCCCTCGACCTCGAGCGTGGCGCCCGCCATGGCAACGACACCCGCGGGGTCGAGCGCACGCAAGCTGTCCGCGATGAGCCACAGGGGGCGACCCGTGCAGATAAACGCCTTGTGCCCCGCGTCGCGCAGACGATGAAACGCCTCGACGACCATCTGCGAGGGGCGAACCGCCGAAAAGTCCTTATCGGTCATATCGTCGGGATCGAACGACGTCAGCGTGCCGTCCACGTCAAAAAAGAGCACGGCGGAATCGGGGCACGCATCAATCATATGGGTTCCTTTCGAGGATAAGGGCAAACGAAGCATCCATCATATAATGAAGCGACGCAACCAGAGAGGTCACCCATGGAATTTTACGCAAGCTGCCCCGAGGGCTTTGAGTCCGCACTCGCCGATGAGCTTAAACGCCTCGGGCTTTCGCATGTTCGCCGGCTGAAGGGCCGCGCTACATTTGAGGGCGAGCTCGAGCAAGGCTACCGAGCATGCCTGTGGTCGCGCCTGGCGAGCCGCGTGTTCGTGGTGCTCGGGCGCTTTGAGGCGCAGAATGCCGATGAACTGTACGATAGCGTTTACGACATCGCCTGGGAGAGCATCGTCCGCCCCGGCGCCACCATCGCCATCACAGCCCGCGGCGTGACCGAGCAGCTGCGCAACACGCGCTTCTCGGCCCTGCGCGCCAAAGACGCGCTGTGCGACCGTCTGGCCGAGACCACGGGCCGTCGCGCCGACGTCGATGCTGCCGACCCCGACGTTCACCTGCTGCTTTCGCTGCGCCAGCGCCGCGCGAGCATCAGCCTGGACCTTTCAGGCGACCCGCTGTTCAAACGCCTGCCGCCCGCAGCGACCCGCGCCGGCGAGGGCGCGCACGTGCTGCGCCCCGACTACGCCGCCCTGGTGCTGGCGCAGGTCGGCTGGACCGCACTGTGCGAGCGCGAGCTAACGGCCGACGATTACGAGAACGAAGCCCTTCCCACGCTGGTCGACGCCTCGTGCGCCGGCGGCGGTCTGCTGCTGGAGGCCGTGAACATTCTGACCGACCGCGCCCCGGGCGCCGCACGCGAGCGCTGGGGCTTTGAGGGCTGGCAGCTGCACGACGCCGCTCTGTGGGAGCAGCTGCTTGCCGAGGCACGCGAGCGCGAGGCGGCAGCACGCGAGCGCCAGGCACGCATCGTGGCCGTGGATGTTGACCCCGCCGCCCGCAAGACCGCTGAGCGCATGGTCAAGTGCGCCGGCTACAAGCGCTTTGTCGATTTTTGCGCCGCCAAGTCCGCCACCGTGCTGGACCATGCGGGCGCCGTCGCCGGTGCCGCCGTGGTCGCAGACACCACCGAAACCCCGCTTTCGCTCATGCACGACGCCATGACGCTGGTCGGTGAGCTGCGCCGCGCGCCCGAGCTTGCCTCGGCACCGGTCGCCGCGCTCACCCGCGATGGCCTTATGGCCCGCGCACTCCATGCCGAGCCCGCGCGCTCCATTGCCGTCATGCCCAATAACGAGGAGGCGGCTATTGAGGTTTGGCCCTCGCTCGACCACGCCGCCGCGGCATTTGAAGCTGCGACCAGCGCAGATGCCGAGGAGCAGACCGCAGACGCTCAAGACGAAGCCGCCAACACCCCCATGCCCGAACCTGCCGCCACACTCGACCTGGGCGACGGCAAGCCGCTGCCCGTGCTCATCCCCGAGTCCGAGCAGTTCGCCAACCGCCTGCGCAAGAACGCACGCCTGCGTCGCAAGTGGGCAAAGCGCGAGGGCGTGAGCTGCTACCGCGTCTACGATGCCGACCTGCCCGATTACTCCGCCGCCATCGATCTGTACGAGGGCTGCCCGCAGACGCCGGGCCGCTGGCTCGTCATCGCCGAATACGCCGCGCCCAAGACCATCGACCCCGCGCTTGCCCAGGCCCGCATGCTCGACATCTTGGCCATCGCGCCGCGCATCCTGGATGTTCCGGCCGAACACGTGCACGCCAAGGCCCGCATGCGTTCGCGCGGCGGCTCGCAGTACGGCAAACAGGGCGCCGGCAAGGGCGGCTCGGGCGAGCGCGCCAACATCGCACGTCGCCGTCTGCCGCTCATCGAAGAGGGCGGCCTTACCTTTGCCGTCAACTTTGACGACTACCTGGATGTGGGCATCTTCCTGGATCACCGCGTCACCCGCAACCTGGTGCGCGAGCACGCCAAGCAGGCGCGCCGCTTCCTCAACCTGTTCGCCTACACCGGCACCGCCACCTGCTATGCGGCCGATGGCGGCGTCGAGGAGACCGTGACGGTCGACCTCTCCAACACCTACCTGGACTGGGCCGAGCGCAACATGCGCCAGAACGGCTTTGTCGGCCCGCAGCATCACTTTGTGCGCGACGACGTGCTCGCCTGGATTCGCGACCAACGCCAGACGCGCAACCGCTGGGACCTGATCTTTGTCGACCCGCCCACGTTCTCGAACTCGTCCAAGATGGGCCGCCGTACCTGGGATGTCCAACGCGACCATGTTGAGCTTTTGGCCGGCGTATCGCGCCTGCTCGCACAGGGTGGACATGCCATCTTTAGCTGCAACCTGCGTGGCTTCCGTCCCGAGACGCGCAAGCTCGCACGCGCGGGCGTGGTGCTGGAGGACATTACGGCACAGACCATCCCCGAGGACTTCGCGCGCAACCAGAAGGTGCACCACTGCTATATCGTGCGCCGCCTGCCCATCGAGGATGCCATGGCCGAGGTCGGCTTTAGCGCCGAGGAGATTGCAGAGCGAACCGAGGAACTGCGCAATCCCGAGGCCCGCAAGCCCCGTGCGGCAGTACCCGCGCACGCGCAGGCCGGCAACGGCAAGTCGAACTTTGCCGGCAAACCCTCTCCTGCCGGCAAGCTCAAAAAGAAGAAGTTCTACGCCAGCAAGCCCAAGGGCAAATAAAAAAGTTGCGGTGGAATACGGACTGTTTTGCCTGGAATTAGGCAAAGTTAGACCGTATTTCACCGCAACTCATATTGGGACGGTGGTTGGCGATCTAGCCTTGGGTAACTAGGCGGTAGCCAATGCCTACGTGGGTTTGGATGTAGCGCGGATGCGCGGGGTCGGACTCGATCTTCTTGCGCAGCGTGCCCATAAAGACACGCAGGCTCGCCAGGTCGCTCTTAGTTGCCGTGCCCCAAATCTCGTGCAGGATAAACTGATGCGTCAGCACCTTGTCGGCGTTATGCGCCAGCAGGCACAGGAGCTTGTACTCGATCGGTGTCAAATGCAGCTCCTCGCCATCCATCGTGGCGATGCCGGCATCAAAATCGATATGCAGCTCACCGGTATCGAACGAGCCCTCGGAGGCAACGCCGCCCGTTTGCGCATACGAGAGACGCCTGAGCGTCGTGCGAATGCGCGCGAGCAGCTCCTCGACCGAAAACGGCTTGGTCAGGTAGTCGTCGGCGCCGGCATCGAGCGCGCGAATCTTGTCCGCATCCTCGCTGCGCGCCGAGACCACAATGATCGGCATGCCCGACCATGTACGCACCGACTCCACCACCTTGACGCCGTCCATATCGGGCAGGCCCAAATCGAGAAGCACGATGCTCGGCGTCTGCGATGAGGCGGCGGCGATGGCGGCATGGGCGGTCTCCACGGCCATATGACGCAAGCCGTGCGCCTCGAGCGCAGCAACGATAAGGTTGCGAACAGCTGGGTCGTCCTCAACGACCAAGATGAGCGGTTTTACGGCAGAGTTCGGCACGGCGCTACTCCTTATCAAACGAAACGTCAGCGACGGGAAGCTCAATCGTAAAGACCGAGCCGTGCGGGTCCGCCGCGGCAACCTCTATGCTACCGCCATGCGCTAACGCAATGGAGCGGCAGAGCGAAAGTCCCAGGCCCACGCTGCGGTGGCTGTCGGCCAAACCGTGGTTGGCGGTGTAGAACGACTCAAAGATCCGCTC